>RFKJ01000152.1 GCA_003694325.1 Deltaproteobacteria bacterium | reverse complement strand
GACCGGGACCCTGACCCTGGGCCGGCCCACGCTCACCGCGGTGGAGCCGGCGGACCTCGACGAGGCGCGGTTCCTCGCCCTGGTGGCCGCCGTGGAGCGCGGGAGCGAGCACCCCCTGGGCGAGGCCATCGTGGCCGGCGCCGAGGCCCGCGGCGCGCCCGCGCTGGACGCCACCGGGTTCGCGTCGGTGACCGGCAAGGGGGTGCGCGGCGAGGTGGACGGCCACCAGGTGGCCATCGGCAACCGCGCGATGATGGTCGAGGTCGGCGCCGACCCCGCCCCGCTGGACGCTTGGGCCGAGGCGCTGCGGGGCGAGGGCCAGACCGTGATGTTCGTGGCGGTGGACGGCCGGCTCGCAGGACTGATCGGCGTGTCCGACCCGATCAAGGACACCACGCCCCAGGCCATCGCCGCCCTGCACCGCGAGGGGCTGCGGATCGTGATGCTCACCGGCGACTCGGAGACCACCGCCCGCGCGGTGGCCGAAAAGCTCGGCATCGACGAGGTGATCGCCGGGGTGCTCCCGGACCAGAAGGCGGCGAAGGTGGCGGAGCTGGCCGCCCAGGGGCGAGTGGTCGCCATGGCCGGAGACGGCATCAACGACGCCCCCGCCCTCGCCCGCGCGGCGGTGGGGATCGCCATGGGCACCGGCACCGACGTGGCCATGGAGAGCGCGGGGGTCACCCTGGTCAAGGGCGATCTCTCGGGCATCGTGCGGGCCCGCCGGCTGTCCCGCGCCACCATGCGCAACATCCGCCAGAACCTGTTCTTCGCCTTTGCCTACAACTCCATCGGCGTGCCGGTCGCCGCAGGGGTGCTGTACCCGTTCGTGGGCGTGCTGCTGTCGCCGATGTTCGCGGCGGCGGCGATGTCGCTGTCGTCGGTGTCGGTGATCAGCAACGCGCTGCGGCTGCGGTGGGTGGAGGTGTAATCGCGCCCGTCGCCGAACGACGGCTACTCCTCGCAGCGATCCGCGGCCAGGGCGCGGAGCCCGTCAAGCGCCTTGTGCCCCATTCCTGCGAGAACATTCGGGTCGCCGTCAGCCTCCGCGCAGGCCAATGCATAATCGACGGCCTCCTCTGGAGTCACGGGGCGCACCGCGAACCATCGACGGTGTCGAAAGTCGAACACCAGGCGTTCCAATCCATACGCATAGGGCGGTGACAAGTCCGCCAGCAGGGTCCGGATGAGGGGCAGGTCGCACCCGGCGCGCAAGAGGTTGCCGAGGAAGCGCAACTCCGCCTCCTGAGGCGGATCCAGCTCCTCGGTTCGCTGGGGGTCAAAGCTGAGGAGCTCCGTCTCGTACAGCCGCCCCGCATCCACGGGCCGAAGTTCCAACTGGCGGAGAACTTCTTCGGTGGTGCATCGGAACAGCGTCAACTGCATCCCGTGGCACGCGGCGGGTGGGGCCTCCAGGATCACCACATCGTCGACATCATCCATTCGGCCTCCCTGGTCCACCCGCTCATGTCAGCACGCCGGCGTGCCGGTTGCAAGCGGGCCGCTACCTCGAACGGACCACGGTGAGCCGCCGCCGGACGGGCACGTCGTCGAACCGGTCGACCGCCCCGTCGGGCCAGCGGACCTCCAGCGCGTCGACCACCTCCGCGGACCCCAGACCGAAGTGGGCCTCGGGCGGGCCGCCGGTGTACATCCCGGTGCTGCCGGCGCCGATCCACCGCACCTGGCGGCGACCGGCCGCCTCCACCACGACCGACGCCCCGATCCCGCGGCGGTTGGGGGCCGGGCCGTCCAGCGCCACCACCACCCACGACGCGGCGCCGCACCGGGACAGCCGGGTGCTCGCCGGCTGGTTCACGTTCCCCTTCACCACGTCGAGCCAGCCGTCGCGGTTCAGGTCGGCCAGCACCACCGACCGCCCGTCGAGGTCGTCGTCCAGGGACCACTCGGGCCACCCGGCGCGGTCCTCGAAGGTCAGGGGGTCGGCGGCGGTCTGGACCCACAGCGCGTCGTGCTCCCGCTCCTCGGCCGCCCACCCGTCCCAGTCGCCGAACACCGCGATGGCGTCCAGGTCGCCGTCGTTGTCGAGGTCGCCCAGCTCGGCCCCCCACCCGAAGTCCCGCTCCAGGGGCGGGCCGTCGTCGATGGCGATGCCGGCGGCCGCCGCGGCGTCGGTCCACACGCCCGGGGCGCCCGCCGCCTCCCCGGACAGGACCAGCGCGATGGCGCGCCAGCTCGTGATCAGGAAGTCCGGCACCAGGTCGCCGTTGAGGTCCCCCACGCCCAGCCCCATGTCCTGGAAGCCGGGGTGCCAGGTGAGGTCCTCGTCGAACACCATCTGGCCGCGGTTCACCGCCACCACGCTCGGGCGGAACCGGCCGTAGTCGTTGCTGACCACGACGTCGAGCAGACCGTCGCCGTCGAGGTCGTACAGGCCCGAGGCGAAGGTGTAGCCGTCGTGGACGGTCTGCGGGAGGCGGTCGGACAGGTCGGTCCACGCGCCGCCGCCATCGTTGCGGTACAGCTCGGCCGGCTCGGCAGGCGCCAGCTCGGGGAACAGGGCGTCGTCGGGATCCACGGCGTAGCTCCCGAAGAACAGGTCGAGATCGCCGTCGCCGTCGAGATCGCCGGCGGACGCGGACTGGGTGCGCCACGCCGCCGCCTCCATGGCGGGCGGGGTCACGTCCTCGAAGCCCGCCCCGCCCAGGTTGCGCAGGATGCGGTTCGGGGCGGCCCACCGGGTGATCACGAGGTCCATCCACCCGTCGTCGTCCAGATCGGCGGCGATCCCGCCCACCGCGCCGGACAGGTCGTGGCCGGCCAGCAGCGCGTCCCGCCGGACGTACGACAGCCCCTGCCCGGTGGCGCCGGGCGCCGCGATCCGCACCGCGACG
>RFKJ01000151.1 GCA_003694325.1 Deltaproteobacteria bacterium | reverse complement strand
GGCCGGTGACGGGGGCGGCGGCGACTCCTCGACCTGTCCCCCCGGCATGGTGCCGGTGCCGGCGGATGACCCCGACTTCTGCATCGACGCCTACGAAGCCTCCATCGAGGACGGGCTGCCGGTCAGTGTTGCGGGAGTGATGCCGGCGGAGGGCGTGAGCTTCGACGAGGCCCGGGAACTGTGCGCCTCGGTGCACGCGGTCACCGCCGAGGGCGAGGACCTCGGCCCGATGTGGCTGGCGACGCTGCCGCAATGGACCGACGCCGCAGACGGCGTGGTCGGCGACGGGGGCTCGTCCTACCCCTACGGGGATACCTGGCGCGACGACGCCTGCGCGACGCCGACGGCCGATGGCACCGTGGTCCTCGAATCCGAGGTCGAGACCGGCAGCTTCCCCGAGTGCGTGAGCGCCTTCGGGGTCTACGACCAGGTCGGCAACGTCTGGGAGTGGGCCGACCCGGAGATCGATGCCGACGCGGACGGGTGGCTGGACGCCCGGGCGGCCGAGGGGCGGGAGTTCGCCTTCACCCACGACGGATGGATGCAACTGGTGGGTGGCACGGTCGACGGGCTGACGCTCCAGGTGGCCGGCCTGGGCGGTCCCTTTCCCACGGTGGACGGCGACGGGTTCATCCTGGTCTCCCACGACGACCTCCAGGTCGACGACCCCGACTTCGCGTACAAGGGGTTCTTCACCCCCGAGGACATGGGCGAGGCCCGTGGCGACGACTTCCTGCCGGTGCAGGTCGACGTCACCACCGACCTCGACGGCTTCCACCCGGTCGTGTTCCTGCCGGAGGAAGATGGCGCGGCGGTCACCGCCAAGGTGGGGTGTGCCTGGTACACCGGCAACGAGACCGGCTGTCGGCTGACCTCGGTGTACTTGTTCCATACCCACGATTTCGACGGCAGCATCTCTTTTCGCTGCGCCAGCCCTCCGCTGCGCTGACGGCCGGCACCCGGGGCGTCGCCGCCGAGGTCCGGTGATGGCCCGGCCCGGCGCCGGGGAAGAACCCGGCGACGGGTGAGTGGACCGCGAGACCGTCGCGGCGGGCGATGGCGCAGCGCCGGCTCGGCAGGGCGGTCCTACCGCCTCCGCCGACGCCACAGCAGGGACAGCGGCAGCAGCGCTGCCAGCCAGCCGGCACCTCCGTCTCGGCCGGAAGCGCTGGCGCAGCCATCGCAGCCCCCGGCGAACCTGCCGGCGGCCTCGTCCGCGCCGCCGTCGCCCGCTCCCCCGTCCGTCGTGGCTCCGGTGTCGTCGCCACAGTCGTCCCAGGTCGCAGCGTCGGCGTCGTCGCAGTCGTCGGCACAGGTGTCGGTGGGGAAGTCCACCGACCCGTAGCCGTCGCCGTCGACGTCGGTACACTCGTCGCAGGCATCGCCCAGGCCGTCCCCGTCGGTGTCGGCCTGGTCGGGGTTGAACTCGTCGACGCAGTTGTCCTCTCGATCGGCGGTGCCGTCCTCGTCGCTGTCCAGCTCGATGACGAGGACGAAGCTCTCCAGGACCGAGTCGGAGGTGCTGTCGTAGTAGCCCAGCAGCAGGTCGCCGCTCTCGTCGTAGGGCAGCGCCCACAACTCGTCGTCGAGACGCGAGTTGGTCGAGGTGCCGTCTGCCGGGTCGGCATCGGGGTCGTCCCCCTCCAGCCCGGTCCACCGGTCGTCGTCGGTGAACCCGAAGGATCCTGTGGTGAACAGGCTGTTCCAGTCCTGGGCACCGCACGAGGTGTCGACGGTGGGGTCGCCGTCGTCGCGCCCGCCGGCCGTGCTGCTGAACAGGTCGCTGTCCAGGTAGCTGTACCCGTTCTGCTCGTCGCTGCACTCCCAGAGGATCCCGTAGGCCAGCAGCAGCTCGCCGGTCGTGCCGCTGGTGGGCAGCGAGGCGACGGTGGCGGTCCCCTAGCCGACGTCGTCGACACCGATGACCACGTGGCGGCGCCCGGTCAGGGTGGCGTCCTCGTAGACGACCGCCAGCACTGCGCCGCCGACGCCGTAGCCGCCGTGGTAGTCGGCTTCGACCACCCCGGTCTCGGCGCAGGGATGGCTGCCGGTTCCGGTGATGCCGTAGACATCCGGATCCAGGCTGTAGACCTGGTAGCGGGTGCTCTCCAGCTCGAGGGTCGCTTCGTCCAGCGGGACGTCGTTGACGGCCACGTTCGACGCCGTGTCGGCGGGGAAGCCCGACATCTTCGCGTGCAGGATGACGTAGACCGCGGGGACGGTGGCGGTCTCCGGCACCTGCACCGGCAACTCGTCGCCTTCGACCCAGGCGGTGCTGCCGTCGTAGGGCGTCGACACCCCCGCGCCGTCCACGCTCACCCCGCCCTGCAGGGTGGCCTGGACCACGATCTCGGTGGCGAGGGGGGGCCGCGAGAGGGCGAGGAGCAGGGGCAGCATGGGATCCTCCGGCGGCCCCTATGATGCACCCTGGAGGGCGCGGTCGAGGGCCGCATCGGCCTCGCCGCGCCGGGCGAGCAGTTCGAACCGCCCGTCGCTGCGGGCACCGCGCAGTTCCACGCAGAGCTGGCGGGCGACGATGCGCACCCCGACGGCGCTGGGGCACAGGGCATCCTCGATGGCGTCGATCAGTGCTTCGCCGAGGCGTTCCTGGAGCTGGGGGCGGCGGGAGAGGGCGGTGAGCAGGCGCGGGAACCACCCGAAGCCCGCGATCCGGCCGGCGGGGCGGTAGGCGATGGTGCAGTGACCGAAGAAGGGCAGCAGGTGGTGGGCGCACAGCGAGTGGAAGGGCAGGTCCCGGATCACCACCAGGTCGTGACTGCGGGTCGCCAGGGGCGCGACCTCCGGCAGGGGAGCGGGGCGCAGCTCGGCCAGGAACTCGGCAAGCTGGACCGGCGTCTGGACCATCTCGGGGTCCCCGGTGAAACCGAGCGCGGCGAGGGCCTGGGCGAAATGCTCGGCGGCGAGCTTGATATCGGGCGACATGTCGATTCCGGGCAGGGCGGGAGAGGAGACGGCAGCCGTTTCACCGGCTATCCGGCGGCCATGACTCCTCAAGGCTACGCCCCCTACGCGACCTCCCCGGCACAGGATGCCGTCCTCGATGCCATCGAATCCCGACCCCGGCCGGGCGACCAGGTCGTCCTCGACCTCGACGGCTGCCTGTTCGACAATCGCTGGCGCCAGGTGCAGATCCTCCACGAGTACGCCGGAGAGCGGGACTGCCTGGAGTTGTACGCCGTGCAGGCCGAGCACTTCGTCGACTGGAACCTCGATCGGACCCTGGCCAACGCCGGCCTGCCGCCGAAGCGGATCGCGCAGATTCATGACGACCTCCGGCGGTTCTGGGCCGAGCGGTTCTTCTCGGGGGACTACGTCTGCCTGGATCGGCCGATGCCGGGGGCGGTGCGGCTGGTACGTCGGTTGGCCGACGCGGGGGTGGGCATCGTCTACCTCACCGGGCGGGACCACCGGATGCACGACGGGTCGGTGCTGTCCCTGCGGCGGGCGGGGTTTCCGACCCCCAGCTCCCGGGCCACGCTGATGACCAAGCCCTCGGCGACCCTGTCCGACGAGGCCTGGAAGGCCCGGGCGCTGGAGCGGATCAAGCGCTTCGGCCGCGCCGTCGTCTCCATCGACAACGAGCCGAGCAACGTCAACCGCTTCCACCGCGAGCTGCCCGACGCGCTGGTCGTCTTCGTCGCCACCGATCACAGCCCGCTGCCGGTGCGGCCCGACCCCGACCTCCCGGTGATCCGCGGCTTCCTGCGGACCGACGACCCGGTCCCCGGGATCCAGCGTCACCCGGCGCCGTGACCGGATAGGGTCGAGCATGGCCGACCGCCTCGACCTGCTCCTGACCCACGCCTACTTCCTGGCCCACGACCCGCACGAACAGGAGTTGTGCCGCCCGTTCCCCCCGCTTGGCATCCAGTACCTGGTGTCGTGGCTGCGGAGGGAGGGCTTCGGCGCGGTGGACTGGTACGACCCCACCTTCGCCGATGGCCCCGACGCCCTCCTCGCGGCCGTGGCCGACCGCGACCCGCGGGTGGTCGGGCTGTACGGCCACACGGTCACCCGGCCGGTGGCCCGCCCCATCGTCCAGCGGCTGCGGGCCGACGGGCGACGGGTGATCGCCGGGGGACCCGACCCGGTGCAGTACCTCGACGAGTACTTCGACATGGGCGTCGAGGTGGTGGTCATCGGTGAGGGCGAGGAGACCTCGGCCGCGTTGCTCCGCCACCTGGCCGATCACGGCTGGCGATGGCGGCTCGATCGCCTCGCCGCCATCCCGGGGATCGCGTTCCGCGATGCCGAGGGGCGGGTGCAGCGTACGGCGCCCCGGCCCCTCATCCGTCCCCTCGACCGCATCCCCTGGCCGCACCGGCAGCGGGAGGACCTGGCGGAGTACTTCGAGGTGTGGCGGCGTCGACACGACGAGACGGCCCTGTCGATGGTCACCAGTCGGGGTTGTCCGTTTCACTGTGCATGGTGCAGCAAGCAGGTGTACGGCGACACCTACCGGCGTCGCAGCGTGGACGATGTGGTTGCCGAGATGGCGTTCATCCTCGGCGAGTTCAACCCCGACCAGATCTGGTTCGCCGACGATCTGTTCACGATCAACCGGCGATGGGTCCACCGCTTCTGCCGGACGGTCGTCGAGCGCGGCCTGGTGACGCCCTTCTACCTCATCGGGCGGCCGGGGAGCCTCGACCCCGCCCTGTGTGCCGCGCTCCGCCGGGCGGGGTGCTTCCGGATGTACCTCTCGGCCGAGAGCGGCTCCCAGGCCGTGTTGGACGCCATGCACAAGGATGGCACGGTCGAACAGATCCGCCGCGCCGCCCGGTTGCTCAAGGCCCACGGCATCGAGGTGGGCGTGTTCGTGATGCTGGGCTACCCCGGCGAGACCCCGGCCATGGTGGACGCCACCATGGCGATGCTGCATGAAATCGAGCCCGACGTGGTGCTCCTCAGCGTCGCCCACCCGATGAAGGGGACCGCGTTCTACGACCAGGTCCGGGATCGGATCATCCGGCCGGCCGGGTGGGAGCGGGACAACGGCGGGCGGCTGGCCTTCGAGATGGACCAGCCGCGGGAATGGTACGACGCCGCGCAGCGATGGATCTGGGCGGAGCGGGAGCTGGTCTCGGGGTTGCGGGCCGGGCGGCTGGACCTCGGGCTGGCTGCCGCGGCGGGAAGGGTCGCCTGGCACCGGGGGCGGATGCGGCGCCTGCAGCGGTGAACGGGCGCCTGCAGCGGTGAAGGGGCGCGGTCGGGGTCCGAGCGGTCGGGGCGCCGAGGTGGGCGGGTCGGCCCCGCGCGGGACACCTCCGCGCGAGACCCTCCGCGCGGGACCGCTGGCCTCCGGGGGCGGAACCCTGCGGC
>RFKJ01000150.1 GCA_003694325.1 Deltaproteobacteria bacterium | reverse complement strand
GGTTCGACACCCCCCCCTCGGCCGAGGCGGGGTGGGGGAGGGAGGGCCCCCCCTGCGCGAGAGGTGCAGGGGGGCGAGCCCCGGCCCGCTCAGGGTTGGAAGACGTAGAGTGCGCCGAGGTCGGTGTCGTAGCCCGGGCCGGTGGTGAGCAGCTCGGCGCTGCCGTCGCCGTCGAAGTCGGCGGTCGTGAGGTTCCAACCCAGCCCGATGGGGTCGCTGCCCTCGGCCGCCCAACTGGCGCTGTCGCTTCCCAGGTCGCCGGCGAGGTCCGCGCCGCTGAACAGGTAGACGCCGCCCCCGTCGTCGGCGTAGTAGTACAGGTAGGTGTAGGAGCTGTAGTCGGGCGCCCCGACGACCAGGTCGTCCATGCCGTCGCTGTCGAAATCGGCGGTGGCCAGGGAGGCGCCGAACCACGCCGGTCCCTCCCCGGTGAGTACCGCGTCGGCGCTGCTGGCCTCCACCTCCCCCGACAACCCCCCGGCATCGAAGAACACGTGGACGGTCCCCCGGCCGGGTGCGCCGATGGCGATGTCGGGCTGGTCGTCGCCGTCGAAGTCCGCCACCTGCACGGGGGCGCGATAGCCGAGCCGGTCGTCGACGTCGGTGCCGGTGAACCGGGTGGTGGACACCAGGCCGACGTTGCCGGTACCCCCGAGGGTGCTGGCACCACCGTCGATCATGTACACGGTGCCGGGGGTGAGGTCGTCGTAGTAGTACCCCGGCGCCCCCAGGAACAGGTCGTCGTAGCCGTCGCCGTCGACATCACCGCCACCGATGCTGTGGCCGAGCATCTGGTAGCCCTCGTCTCCCCAGATGTACAGGTCGCTGTCGGTCTCCAGGTCGTAGGTGTCGCCGGAGCCGAGACCGTCCCCGCTGAACACCGACACCAGCCCGCGGTAGAACTCCCGTCCCGACGTGGCGTAGTAGCTGGCGTAGACGATGTCGTCGACGCCGTCTCCGTCATAGTCGTGGTCCGACGCTGCCCGGGCGTAGCCGTAGTAGTCGCCCAGCCCCTCGAACCACACGTCGTAGCTGTCGGACCAGGTGCCGCCGAAGTCGCTGCCACCGAAGATGAGGACCGCGGCGGGGGCGTATCCGTAGGATGCGCTGCTGTAGTAGTCGGTGCCGGCGACGAACAGGTCGGCGATGCCGTCCCCGTCCTGGTCGCCGAGGTGGGGGGACATCGCGTGCAGGCGGTTGTAGTTGTTGCCGCCCTCCACCCGGGCGATGTCGATGTCGCTCCAGGCGTCGTCCCAGCCGTCGAAGCCGCTGCCGTCGAGCACCGCGACCGTTCCCGGGTAGTAGGAGGAGCCCGATTCCGAGGTGTAGGTGCCGCCGACGGCTACGTCGGGGGTGCCGTCTCCGGTCAGGTCCCCGACGCTCAACCCGTCCTCTCCGCCCAGGTAGTCGCCATCACCGCCGAGAACCCGGCTGGTTGCCTGGTCCTCGGTGACCCGGTCCACGGCTCCGTCGCAGTCGTTGTCGAGGCCGTCCCAGGTGTCGAGCTGCCCCGGGTTGAACGAGGCGTCGAGGTCGTCGCAGTCCCCCTCCTCCTCGGTGTATCCGTCCTCGTCGCGGTCGACGGTGGTGCAGTCGTCGTTGCGGGTCCCGGGGCTGCCCAGGTCGCCGACCCCGTAGGGGGTGGTGCTGGAACACCAGTGGTCGGCGACGGAACTGGCCTCGTAGAACGGGTCGAGGATCAGGCTGGCGCCGGCGGACAGCGGCCAGTCGGTGGTGTAGCTGACGTCGAAGATCGGGGTGTCGCCCATGTAGATGAAGATGGAGTCGGCGTCGTTGGCGAGGCTGAAGTCCATCCGGTCATAGACGAAGTGGACCGGGGTCTCGCCGTTGAGGTAGGGATCGTCGGAGACCCCGAGTACGAGGTAGTCGTCGCCGTCGATGACCACCGACTCGTCGATGGCGAAGGTGTCGCCGTCGTCGGAGCGGAAGCTCCAGCCGCGGAGGTCGACCGCCCCCCCGGACCCGTTGTACACCTCGAACCACTCGCCGTAGCCGTCTCCGACCGCGGCCGGGTCGAACATGATCTCGGTGACCCACAGGTCGCCGGGGCCGATGAAGTCCTCGTCGACGAGGCCGTCGCAGTCGTCGTCCGCCAGGTCGCGTTCGGCCTCGGCGTCGGCGGGGTGGACGGAGTCGTCGGAGTCGTCGCAGTCGTCGCCCCCGGCCGCTTCGTCCTGGTAGCCGTCGCCATCCTGGTCGACGTGGTAGCGGCCCGTCAGGGCCACGTCGACGGTGGGCAGATCGGGGTCGTTGCTGACCAGTGTCAGGGTGCCGGTCGCATCGCCGAGGGCCGCGGGCGTGAAGGTCACGTCGATGCTGCCGGTGTCGCCGGGCGCCAGGGTCAGCGCTCCGCCGCCCGAGAACTCCGAACCGGCCGTGATCTCGGCGGTCAGCTCGAGGTCCACCGCGCCGGTGCAGTCGTTGGTCACCGACAGGGGCAGGGTCTGCGTGCCGGCGACGCTGTCGACGGTGAACGCGAGGACGGTCGTGGAGACCGACAGGGTCGGGCAGTCGTCGATCGCTCCACCATCGGCGCTGCCGCCGTCTCCGGCGCCCCCGTCTCCGGCGCCCCCGTCGAGGCTGCCGCCGTCACCCGCACCCCCGTCGAGGCTGCCGCCGTCGGTGCCGCCGCCGTCTCCGTCGCCGGTGTCGTCGACCTTGCCTCCATCATTGCGGCAGGCGACGAGTGACAGGCCGATGAGCAGTGTTGCGAGGAACGGGGCGCGCATCGGGGCTCCAGGGTCCGGGTGGGCAGGCGATTGTAGCGGTTGGATCGAGGACGACACCAGCCGGGTGCGACGCTTCGGCCTGTCGACGCCGTGCCGGCCCGTCCCACCGGGACACCGCGCGCCGCCGCGCCGACGCCGGGTCCCGGTCAGTCGCGGGCGCAGCGCCCCGGGCGGACGGTGCGGACGTCCCGGGCGTAGGCCACCACGAGCCCGAGGGGATCGACGTGGACCTCGGCATCGGGGTGGCGCCCCTCGACCACGAAGCGGCCGAGCCCGTCGTCGATGTCGACCAGCGCCGAGACCGAGCGCCCACCCTCCTGGTCGACGACCTCGACGGGGATGTCGAAGCTGCCCCAGGGCGGGTCGCTGTGGAGGCAGCCATGCACCGTGGTGGTCCCGTCGGCGGCGGGGGTCGTCCACACGTCGGCCCGCACCTTGGGGATGAAGCCTCCGTGGACCCACCAGTCGAACATCTCGCCCAGGTCCTCCCCGGATGCCGCCTCCAGCGCCGCCTGCACCTCGACGGTGGTGACGATGCCGTCGGGATCCTCCGCAGCGAGGTGGTCGAGGGCGGAGAAGAAGGCCTGGTCGCCGACGTGCAGGCGCAGGATGTCGGCGGCGACGTAGGCGCCGTAGCGACGCCGCATGGCCGGCGAGACGTCGCTGGCCGGCGTCGCCCCGGTCAGCGACAGGAACCGTCGCCAGCGATTGGTCGCCGCGCGGTTGCTGGCGTACTCGACGGGGTCCTCGATGAGCTTGCGCAGGGCCTCCATGCGCTCGGTGTAGGCATCGTTGCCGAAGGCGCCCCGCACGTAGAAGGACGCGAAGGCCTCGGCCAGCCCGTCCACCAACCACAGGTCGCGGCTGCTCTCGGGGCGGAGGTGCTGCCCCCAGTGCTGGGCGGCGACCTGGCGGGCGATCATGGTCTGGGTGGCGTAGGGGTCGACCTCGTCGATCCGGGACTGGTCGGTCACCCGGCGGGTCTTCACCGTCCGGACGGCGAGCAGGCCGTGGCCGGCGGCCGGCTGGTCGCCGGAGAGGAAATCGCCGGTGAACACGCTGGGTCCTTCGAAGACCTCGATCTCCCCGAGGGGCAGGCTGGGAAGGAAGCGGTCGAAGAAGCTGACGATGCGCCGGACCTCGGGCGGGAACTGGGGCAGGGCCCAGGCGTCGCGGGCGAACAGGTGCACCCGGACGGCGGGCATCCCCATGCCCGGCGGGTCGACCTGGGTCTGCCAGCGGCCGATCGCCACGGCGGGATGGCCGACGCCCTCGCCGGCGGCCTCGATCCAGCTCCAGGTGTCCTCGTCCCACTCCCGCACCGTGTCGCCGGCCACCGCCACGCCGAGGGAGAACAGGCCGGCGGCCGGCAGGCCGACCCGGATCCGGGTGTCCCACCGGGAACCACCGGGGGCAGGCACCGGATCGGGCACGACGCGCTGCATGCCGGTGGTGGCGCCGAGCACCTCGCGACCGCTGCTCCAGTGGGCGAAGGGCCATCGCGCCGACCACTGGATGTGGATCCGGGTGGTCGCACCCTCGGGCACCGGCTCGGGGAGGACCACCTGGACGATGTGTTCGATGGGGGTGTCCCGGATCAGCGCCTGCTCATCGGCGGCGCCGAGGCCCAGGGATGCCTCGATGTCGCGGCCGAGGGTGTCGAGGGGTGCCGTGTCGGCGCTGCCGAGGGCGTCGGTCGTGGCCGGAGCCAGGCCGCCGCCGACCTCGCCGCCGCCGGCGGCGGGCGGTGCGCCCTCGGACCCCTCGTCGGTGGCGTCGTCGGCGACCGGCTCGGCGGCATCGGTCCCCTCGTTGGCTGCGTCGGCGACGATCTCGCCGTCCACCGGGCGGTCGGCCGTGGTCCCGCTGCGACTGCCGCGGCCGTACAGGTCCTCGGTGAGGGCGACCCGGGCCAGCTCGCGGCCCGATTCCTCGCGGAGGGACCGCAGCCGCCAGGTGCCGCGAACGGCGCCGGACACGGGCATGGAGAGGCTGAGGCCGGCCACCGGGCCGTTGACGGCGCGCAGCTCCAGGATCTCGTCGACATCCACGAAGCGCTCGTTGCCGAAGCCCTTGGGCCGGGTGGTCACCGTGACATCGGCCGACACCCCCTCCAGCCATGCACCGGGACGGGCGTCGGGCGGGGCCAGGGGAATGCCGCTGAACCGCTCGAAGTGGTGGATCCCCTCGGGGTCGGTGCCGTGGGCGAAGGCCTGGCTGGCGTAGCCGAGGCCCTCCTGGTCCAGGGGATCGCGGAAGCAGGTGAGCCAGCGATCGAAGTCGTTGCCCGCCACCCCGGCGCCGAGCTGGGCCGCGACCCGGAAGGCGTGGTCGGTCCGCCAGTCGGCCACGAACCGGACGGCATCGCCAGGGACGCCCAGCTCGTCGGTGAGCAGGCGATCCTGGCGCAGCCAGATCCGCGGGTCCAGGCCGGAGCGCTGCAGCAGCCGCCGGCGGTTGGGCAGCATGTTCGTGGCGACCGCCCGGGCCCGCAGCCGACCCCGGCTGTCGGTCACCAGGTAGGTCTCGTCGGAGCCGTCGCCGGCGTCGTCGTGGAGCTGGATCATCGTGCCGCCGCCCACCGGCTCGAGGCCGGCCAGCAACGCCCGCAGGGCCGGGTCGGCGCTCAACACGACGCCGCGCTCGATGCCCACCGCCAGGGGGGCGCCGCCATGCACGATGGCCGCCTGCTCGGCGCGGGTCAGGATGTCGGTGCGGGCGGCGTGGTTGGCGACCCGCCAGCGGTCGGCGCGGGCCGGGATGTCGACCTCGAGGCGACCATCGCCGATGTAGACGAAACCCACGATCCGTTCGCCGACCGGCGGGCGGCCCGACCACACCGGGATGGCGATCCCGCGGGTCAAGGTGGCGCGGCAGACGCCGTCCTGGACCACCAGGTCCTCCTCGATCCGGTAGGCGCTCTCGTCCAGCCACAGCCGGCCGGCGCCGGTCCACCAGTCACGCAGGGCCTGCTGGTAGGCCAGCGAGTGGGTGGCCGGACCGGCGGCCCCCGGGGCGGCGGTGCCGGCGACCGCGTCGGGGCCGAGGTTCGAGGCGGCAGCGGGGCGGGCGGCGATCCACTGCAGCAGCAGGCTGAGGGTCGACCAGAGCAGCAGGCGTGTCACGGGCAGTCGTCCTCGGTGGCTCCCCTGGTGTAGCCCGCGGGTCGCCGACTGGCGCGGCCACGAACCCGGCGGAGCCACGATAGGAGTCGTCGATGGACGAGGGAAACCAGGCGGACGGCCCGGCCGGGGGCCGGGTCATCGGGCGGATCCTGCGGGGGCTGGGCGAGATCGCCCTGCTGCTGG
>RFKJ01000149.1 GCA_003694325.1 Deltaproteobacteria bacterium | reverse complement strand
CTCGTTGCCCTCCTCCCCGCAGCCCCGCCTCCGGTCCCTCGCGCCCCTGCTCGTCGTTCCCCTGCTGGGCTGCGCCGACATGGTGCCGGTGGCCGTCGACGTCGACTCCCCCGATCTCACCGGCAAGGATGTCCGGCTGACCATCCTGCACACCAGCGACATCCACAGCCGCCTGCTGCCCTACGACTTCGATCCCAGCTTCACCGACAACCAGCTCGGTCTGGCCGACGGGCTGGGCTCCTACGGCGGCATCGCCCGCATCGGCTACATCCTCAAGCGGGAGCGGGAGAAGGCCGGCCGGGTGCTGCACCTGGACAGCGGCGACTGCTTCCAGGGCGCCATCATCTTCAACGAGTACCAGGGCGAGGCCGAGATGCGCCTGCTGTCGGCGGTGGGCCTGGACGCCGCGGTCCTCGGCAACCACGAGTTCGACGCCGGGGCCCAGAACCTCGCCGACCAGTACGGGGCCTGGGCGACCTTCGACCTGCTCGCCGCCAACTACGACTTCGAGGACGCCGACGCCCCCTGGGCGACGGGCCTGGAGGACATGGTGCTGCCGAGCACGATGTACCACCTCGACGGGCTCAAGGTCGGCGTCATCGGCCTGGGCAACGTCTCGTCGCTCAACAGCATCTACGACCAGAGCAACTCCATGGGCGTGCGGGTGCTGGAGCCGTGGGACGTGCTGCCCCGCGAAGCCGACAAGCTCCGC
This sequence comes from Deltaproteobacteria bacterium, assembly GCA_003694325.1. Lineage (GTDB taxonomy): Bacteria > Myxococcota_A > UBA796 > UBA796 > UBA2385 > J125. Next base: position 1,852 of record RFKJ01000149.1, on the reverse strand, counting down.
TCCCTCGGCGCCGACCTGGTCATCGTCGTCTCCCACATGGGGCTCGACGACGACCAGGAGATGGCCCGGGAGATCCCGGGCATCGACCTGTTCCTGGGCGGCCACCACCACGTGGCCATCGATCCGCCCCTGGTGGTCACCAACGAGGAGACCGGGCAGCGGGTCCCGGTCGTGCACTCCGGGGCCTTCGCCAAGTTCGTGGGGCGCCTCGACCTGGTCGTGCGCGACGGCGAGATCCTCAGCTTCGACTACGAGCTGTTCCCCGTCGACGCCACGGTCCCCGAGGACCCCTACATCGTCGACATCGTGGAGGAGTACGAGGAGGGGCTGGCCGACGACTACAACACCGGTCAGATCATCGGCTACGCCGAGGAGAAGCTGACCCGCTACGGCAGCACCGGCGGCGACTCGATGCTCGGCAACTTCACCGCCGAGGCCATGCGGGCCTTCCCCGGCATCGAGACCGAGATCGCCCTGACCAACACCCTGGGCATCCGGGCCGACATCCCGCCGGGAAACATCACCCTCGACGACATCTACAACGCCATGCCCTTCGAGAACAGCATCGCCACGATGCTGCTGTCGGGCGGCGAGGTCCAGGAGCTGCTCGACTACGTCGCCTACCGGAGCACCGAGCGAGGGTGCCAGAGCCAGGCCCAGGTCGCCGGGATCCGCTTCGACATGGTCTGCGACCCCGACGATCCCCACGCCGAGAACATCATGATCAACGGCGAGCCGCTGATCATCGACAGCGTCTACGAGCTGGCGACCAACGACTACATCGCCAACGGCGGGTCCGGCTTCGAGGTGTTGGAGCGCAACACCACCAAGACCTTCACCGACATCGCCATCCGCGACGTCGTCATCGGCGAGTTCATCAAGTACTGGTCCCTGCCGCAGCCCGAAGCGGGCATCTGCGTCGAGGACGGCCGCATCAACCCGGTGTTCTGAGATGCCGCGTCCCACCGCCTCCCTCATGCTGCTCGGCCTCGTCGGCTGCGCCCGGTCGGTCACCACCGAGCGGGTGGAGCCCACCACCATCGTGGTGTCGGTGGAGGGAGAGCTCGGCACCCCCGACGATCCCCTGCCCTTCTCCGGCGACACCGTCTCCCGCACCATCACCGTGCAGACGCTGGACGCCTCCGGGCAGCCCTACCCCTTCGACGGCGACCTCTCGCTGCGGGTCCGCCCCGGAAAGCTGGACCAGGCGCAGTGGATCCCCGTCACCGGGGGAGAGTGGACCGGGACGGTCGAGTACCACGCCGCCTTCGGCCCCACCCGGATCTGGGTCAGCGACGAGGGCGACAAGGACGCCGACAGCGGGCGTACGGCCAGCTTCGCCACCGGGGTCAGCGACGCCCTGCACTACGCCTTCCCCACCATCGCCGAGATGAACCGGATCGACGATCACGAGACCAACCAGCTCGCCGGCGAGTTCGCCGAGCTGTCGGTGGCCGATCGGCAGGTGGTGGTCACCGAGATCGGCACCAACGGGTTCTGGTGCACCGACATCGCCGACGAGCCGGGCAGCTACAACAGCCTGTACGTCTACACCTTCAGCAAGCCCGAGGGGATCTGGCAGGGCGCCCGGCTCATCGAGCTGACGGGCAACAACCAGGAATACCTCGCCACCACCCAGCTCTCCTTCCCGGTGTACAGCGCCGAGGAGGGCAGCATGCTCGACGTGCCGTCCCCCATCGAGATCCCGGTCGACGCCACCTGCGACGACGACCGCATGGAGGCGATGGAGTCGTCGCTGGTGACGGTCACCGGGGCGTCGATCCCCGACGATTTCGGCAAGGGCAGCGAAGACTACGCCGATTACGTGGAGTACAGGCAGTGGCCCATCGAG
>RFKJ01000148.1 GCA_003694325.1 Deltaproteobacteria bacterium | reverse complement strand
CGTCCCGGTAGACCGTCACCCCCTTGGTGCCGAGGCGGTAGGCCAGCTCGAAGATGGTGCGGACGTCGTCTTCGGTGGCTTCGGTGGGGAAGTTGGTGGTCTTGGAGATGGCCGCGTCGGTGTGTTCCTGGAAGGCGGCCTGCATGCGCACGTGCCACTCCGGCGCGATATCGTGGGCCGTGACGAAGATCCGCTGCACCGTGTCGGGCACCTCGGGGTGATGGATGTGGCCGGAGTCGGCGATGCGGGCCATCAGCTCCTCGGTGTACCAGCCCTCCCGCTTCGCCCGGGCCACGAAGTCCTCGTTGACGTCGGGCATCTGCACGCCGGCCTGGTTCCGCATGAAGGCCACCGCGAACAGGGGCTCGATCCCCCCGCTGCAGCCGGCGATCATGCTGATGGTCCCGGTGGGCGCGACGGTCGTGAGGTTGCAGTGGCGCAGCCGGCGCTCGGGCCGGATCCGCTCGCCCTTGGGGCCGCGGGCGCAGGTCTTGTCGGGGCCCCAGATGGACCGTTCCCACTCGGGGAACACGCCCCGCTTCTCGGCGAGGGCCTCGCTTGCGTTGCGGGCCTCCTCGTCGATGAACCCCATCAGCTCGCGGGCGAGCTGCACGCCTTCGGCGCTGTCGTAGGGGATGCCGAGGCGCACCAGCATGTCGGCCCAGCCCATGACCCCCAGGCCGATGCGGCGGATGCTCTTTGCCCGGGCCTCGATGGCCGGGAGGGGGAAGGCGTTGGCGTCGATGACGTTGTCGAGGAAGTGGACGGCGGCGTGGGTGGCCTCCTGCAGTCCGTGCCAGTCGATGCGGTCGTGGATGCTGGCGTCGGTGCTGGCCTTGCGGACGAAGGCGCCGACGTTGATGCTGCCGAGGTTGCAGACATCGTAGGGCAGCAGGGGCTGTTCCCCGCACGGGTTGGTGGCTTCGTAGAGGCCCAGGTGGGGCACCGGGTTGTGGTAGTTGGCGCGGTCGACGAAGAACACGCCCGGCTCGCCGGTGGCCCAGGCCCCGTGGACGATGAGCCGCCAGATCTGGCCGGCGTCCTCCTGGCCCACGACCTCGCCGGTGCCGGGGTGGATGAGGTCGTAGGGTTCACCGGCCTCCAGGGCGGCCATGAAGGCGTCGGTGACCGCCACCGAGATGTTGAAGTTCGTGATCTGGGAGGTGTCGGCCTTGCAGGTGATGAACCGCCGGATGTCGGGGTGGTCGACCCGCAGGATCCCCATGTTGGCGCCCCGCCGGGTGCCACCCTGCTTCACCACGTCGGTGCTGCTGTCGTAGAGCTTCATGAAGCTGACCGGGCCGCTGGCCACGCCGGTGCTGGAGCGCACGACGTCGCCTTCGGGGCGCAGTCGGCTGAACGAGAAGCCCGTCCCGCCGCCGGACTGGTGGATGAGGGCCATGGCGGTCAGGGTGTCGTAGATGCCGCTCTGGCCGTTGGAGAGGGCGTCGTCGACCGGCAGCACGAAGCAGGCCGAGAGCTGGCCGAGCGGGCGGCCGGCGTTCATCAGGGTGGGCGAGTTGGGCTCGAACCGCCCGCGGGTCATCAGGGTGTAGAACCGGCGGGCGGTGCGGTCGACCTGGTCCGGGGTGTCGCCGTACCGGGTGTCGACGTCGGCGATGTAGCGGGCCACCCGCCAGAACATCTGCTCGGGCTCCTCGCTGGGGTTGCCGTCCTCGTCCCGCTTGAGGTAGCGCCGCGCCAGCACGGTGCGCGCGTTGTCGGTGAGGCGGGCGGCGGGCAGGTCGTCGGGCATCCGGTCCCAGGGCTTGCCGCGGGAGCGCTGGACGCGGGCCGCCCGGACGGTGGCCGAAGACGTCGGAGTGGAGTCGGGGGTGGAGGCTTCCGCGGCGGGGGACTCAGCGGGCACGACGGTGTCGGGAGGAGCCATCAGGCGCTCCATGGGTGGTGAGGGGGGAGAAGGGTCGGCCTGGGAGCCGGGTGGATGCGTCGCGAGGGGGGGAACCCTCGGCGGAGCCCTTGAACCCTATATGTAGTGCCCGGCGGGTGCAAGACCCACAAGATGTTGTGGGGTAGATCTGTTCGAGGATGCCCACGGCGTCGGGATCCTCTCCCCGAATCGCCGTGTGTGCGGCCCGCCGGGGGCGACCGGGGCGGCGTGTCGCCCGGTCAGAACGGCGTCGAGATGGAGACGGCCCGGCCGGCCGAGGACCGTCCGTCAGCGGTGGCGGTGGGCGCCCCGATGATCAGCTCGGGAACGCCGTCGCCATCGGCATCCTCACCCCCTGCCACGCTGGAGCCCCAGCTCGAACCGGTCTCGCCGCCGGACCAGGTGGCGATCGCGGCGGCATCCAGGCTGGTCGGCGACCCGGCGTGCACCTGGACCGTCCCCGTGCCGTCGGCACCGGGTGCGCCGACCGCGACGTCCCCGTAGCCATCGCCGTCGACGTCGCCCAGCGCGCAGAGGGCCTGGCCGAGGTGGGCACCGTCGGTGGGCCCATCGACGTGCCAGGCGCTGGAGGAGGCGAGCCCCGAGGCCGCGCCGAGGTGGAGGTAGGCGCGGCCCTGGTCGGACGCCGTCCCGGAGTAGCGAGGGGCGCCGAACAGCAGGTCGTCGTAGCCGTCGCCGTCGGTGTCGCCGGCGCCGGCGACGGCCGCACCGAGGCGGGCGCCGGCCTGGCTGCCGGTGCGGGTCCAGGTCGCGGTCGCGGCGGGCCCGGTGGCGCTGCCGGCGTAGACCCGGACCTCGCCGGCGTCGGCGCCTCGGCCGTCCATGCCGGGAACCCCGACGGCGACATCGTCGTAGCCGTCGCCATCGGTATCGCCCGCCCCGGCCACCGCCGTGCCCAGCCCGGCTGCTTCCTGGCCACCGCGGGCCTGCCAGGCGGCGGTCCGCGACGGCCCCCACGCCGAGCCGAGGTAGACCCGGGCCTGTCCCTCGTCGACGTAGTCTCCGTCCCAGGCGGGCACGCCGACGATGATGTCGTCGAACCCGTCGGCATCGACGTCGCCCGCCCCGGCCACCGCCGCCCCGAGGTGGGCCTGGGCCTGGCCGCCGGTCACCACCCAGCGAGGCCGGTCGGCGAGCCCGGCCGGTGACCCCAGGTAGACCCGGGCCTGTCCCTGGCCGTGGAGGGAGCCGCCCCACCACGGAACGCCCACCAGGAGGTCGCGGTACCCGTCGCCGTCGACGTCGCCGGCGCCGGCCACGGCGGCGCCGAGCCGGACGCCGGCCCGGTGGCCGGTCGCCGACCAGGATGCTGCCGGGTCGGGGCCCCGGGG
>RFKJ01000147.1 GCA_003694325.1 Deltaproteobacteria bacterium | reverse complement strand
GGTTCCGGGAATTCGGGGGTGGGGGGCGCCCGGGTCTGCGGGGCGGGAGTGGCGCCGCAGGCCGTCGCCAGGAAGGCCGTGAGGCTGAGGAGCGCGGCCATCTCACCCGCCGCCGACCCGAACCGCGCGGTAGAACCGCATGAAGTCCTTGATGGGCAGGTTCTTGACGTGGTTGCTGCCCCACGGGTTCTGCAGGTTGACGGTACGCGACGCCAGGTCGACCGACTCCACCGCGTAGGCATGGTTGCCGTAGACGTTCCACTGGTTGGCTTCGCGGGTGAGATCGGGCATCTTCTCCATGTTCATGCTGTCGACGGTGATGGGCTTGTTCCGGGTCAGCGCGTCGTCCATCATCGCCAGGACCTTGTCCTCGGTCAGCGAGGCGGTCGAGAAGTACCGTTCGGCCTTGCCGGTGAACAGCTCGGTGGCACCGGCGAAATTGAAGCCCTGCCGGCTGATGTTGCCCCCGCTGATCAGCTCGTAGCTTCCCTTCTCCTGGGCGAGGCGCTTCTCGAGCAGGGCCGGCCACAGCTCGTCCCCCTCCTCGGTGGCGTCACCGATGCCGGCGTACAGCGGCCTGCCGTTGCCATTGGTCGGCAGCCGGGCGTCGATGGTCCGGGTCATGGCCACCGGCCTGCTCCAGGAGGACTTCCGGATGTAGAGGGTCACCTCGAAGGTGCCGTCGCCGTTGTCCTTGATGATCCGGCGGATGGCGTCGGGTTCGGCGCGCGCCGTCGCCGCCATGCCGGCCATCAGGTAGCAGTCGCCCAGCGCGCCCTGCTTGACGTCGTCCGGCGAGATGTCGGTCTCGTCGGTGCGGCCCTTGACGAAGGCCTTGCCGTTCTCGAAGTCCTCGTAGGGCTTGCCGGCGTGCTTCTCGCGCAGCTCCGGCAGGGCCTCGTCCTGGGTCTTGCGGATGACCTTGCCGGTCTCGTCCAGTTCGGGGTCGCCGGGGACCGGGTACCTGCTCGGATCGTCGCCGTACTTCGCCCGCACCCGGGCGCCCCACACCTCGCCGATGCTGGCGAAGGCGGCCTTGCTGGCGAATCCACCGGACGCGCTGGTGACGAAGCGCTGTCCCATGCCCTGGCCCATGGTGCTGAAGATGTGCTCGACGTCCCCTTCCCAGGTGGACTCGTGGGCAGCGGTCCGGAACGCGCCATCACCGATCCCGGAGAGCCCGCCGTCGATGGCTCCCTCGGCACCCTGGGCGAGGATGCGCTTGCCGGCCGGCCCGAACACCCGCTCGACCGCCGGTCCAACGGTGTCGGCGAGGTGGGAGGTGCTGGCCGCCTTCATCATCCGGGCACCGACGTGGGCGCCCAACACGTTGAGCCCCACCTCGATGGAGGCGCCGACGGCGTCGAGGAGCGCATCGGCGCTGGCGAGATCGTAGCCCTCGCCGAGGATTGCCCGGTTGAGGCCGACCTTCAGCGCCGCGCCGAGGACCATCGCCTCGGCGGCGACCGCGCTGCTCCCGCCCAGGCTGGCCGCGATTCCGGCGACGAAGGGTCCCGCCGCCCCCATGGTCATGAGCGTGGCGGCGGTGCCGACGATGGCCAGGGCGACCTGCGTGGCCCACATGGCCACGCTGGCCTTGGTGTCGGCGTATTCGCGGGTGGACAGCTTGGAGAAGGCCTCGTCGCGGCGGAGCTGCCCGACCTCCTCGGGGCTGATCTCTCCATCCTGCAGGGCGGTGTTGTAGGTGGCCTGGTACTCGCGCCAGGCATCGTCGGCCCGCTCCCCGGACGCCGAGAAGGCGTCCATCAACGCCGTGCTCACCCCGCCCCGCTCGCGTTCCAGCAGCTCCTTGGCCCGGGCCAGCCGCTCCGACTCCGTCCGGGGTTCGCCGCGGATCAGGTCCAGCGCCCGCCAGTAGTCGCGGGTCGACAGCTCGGCCTTGAGGATCTCGTCGACGTCGCTGGCGATGCCGTCGCCCTGGCGCAGGTGGCTGCCCCAGCGCTCCGCGATCTCGAAGACGAGCGCTTCGTCGGTGCCGGCATCCAGGGTTGCCCACAGCAGCCGCTGGCGCGGGGTGAACTCCGCCCGGGTGAGCACCTCCACCACCAGGTCGAAGCGCTTCTGGGACAGGTCCCGGCGGAGCGACTCCATGGCGGTCTCGTCGGCGAGCAGGGCCTGGGTCCGGCCCTCGGCCACCACGCGCTCCAGCGTGTGGTAGACGAGGGTCTCATCGGTACCTGCGCCGGCCGTGGCGACGGACACCAGGGTGGAAGCCCCGCCGCCCCCGAGCAGGGCCACCACCTTGGCGTAGTCGGGCCCGCTCAGGTCCTGTTGCAGGACGCCGAGCACTCCCTGGGGGTTGTGGGTGAGGATGAAGCTGCGCTCCTCGGCGGTCAGCTCGCTGAGGATCCGCCAGAGCTCGGTGTCGTTGGTTCCCAGGCCGGCGCAGGCGGCCTTGATCCGGCCGATGATCGACATCGTCTGGTCGCCCTGCCGCAGCAGCACGCTGGTGCCGGCCGACGCCATGGCGGCCTGGCCGAGGTCCTCGGAGGTCTCGGCGAAGAACCGGTTGCGGTAGTCGGCGTCCAGCTCGAGGCGCTTCTGGTGCAGGGTCTCCTCGGCGATGACCCGGTCCCGACCGGACAGCTCGGAGGCGATGCGTTCGTCGATGTCGTCGGGGAGGCGGGCGTACTCGTCCGCAGTGAGACCGGCGATGGCCGACTTGAGGGCCTCCTCGTCGGTCCCCCAGCCGGCCATGGCCATCTCGATCCGCTGGACGTTGTCGAGCTCGCCGCGGAGGATCGCCCGGCACTTCATCCAGTCGGCTTCGGACAGGTCGCTGCGCAGCTTGCGGGTGAGCGCCGGCTGGTTGAGGACGAAGGCCTTCTCGGCGGGCGAGGCCTTCTCCAGGGCCGTCCAGATCTCCTGTTCGTCGGTGCCCCACCCCTCCACCGCGTGACGGAGGCGGGCGGCGAGCACGCCGTCGCCGCTGAGGTAGGCGCGCACGAGGCGCATGTCGTCCTCGGACAGCTCGGACTCGAGGATGGCCAGGACCGCGGGGTCCCGAGCCACCTGGGAGCGCTCCTGCGGGGTGGCCCGCTCCAGCGCCCGGAAGATCCGCGTCTCGTCGGTGCCCCATCCCCGCGCCCCCTCGCGGATCTGGTCGGCCAGGGTCAGCCGCCCCTGGCGCAGCAGGGTCAACGCCTTCTCCAGGTCGGCCCCGGACAGCTCGCTGCGGAGGTCGGCTTCGAGGGAGCCCCCGTAGCGGGCGGCATAGGCCCGCTGCACCGCCTGGTTCATGGCCGGGCCGCCGCTGTAGAGCACGTCGAAGATGGCGCGTTCATCGGTGCCCCACCCGTCCATGGCGGCGTGGAGGCGGTCGGCCAGGGCGTTGGCGTCGAATCCGGGCGGCAGGGCCGGCGGGGCGGCGGACTGGCCGGCGGCGCCGGCCACCTTGTCGGCGACGAAGCTGTTGCCGAAGCCTCCCTGCATG
>RFKJ01000146.1 GCA_003694325.1 Deltaproteobacteria bacterium | reverse complement strand
CCGCCCACACCCTGGGTCGGGGCCGGGTGCGCCTCGGCCTGGTCACCCAGGCGTGGGGCGTCCTCGACAACGTCGACATCCAGACCCGGTCCGCGCTGTTCCTGGTCGGCGCCCCCAACCTGTCGACCAAGGTCACCGCCGTCCAGACCCCTCCCTTCGACCTCGCGCTGCGGGCCGGTGTCTGGACCGTCGACCTCTCGCGCTTCGACACCGCCGGCGACCTTTCGCTGCGGGTGCTGCCGGTGGGCTGGACCGGCAGCCTCACCCTGAGCGACCGGGTCAGCGTCCACCTCGGCACCACCTGGGACGTCCTGCACGCCGAGGGGGCGTTTACCGTGGAGGAGCTGATCACCGGGCTGGCGACCACCACCGGCGCGGAGGTGGATCCCGCCGTCCTCGAAGTCATCGACGAGTTCGACGGCCAGGGGGAGCTGGTCGCCGCGGCCGACCTGGTCCTCACCCGCAACCTGCTGGGCGCCGAGCTGCGGTTCAACCGCCGCGACAGCCTGGTCCTGTTCATCGACGCCGCCACGACCCTCCAGGGCACCCTCCGGGCCGGGTACCGGGTGGAGCAGGCCGACACCGGCGGCACCACCGCCGAGATCGGCACCGCCGCCCGGCTGCGGGTGCCCCTGCGCGACGCGGTGTCCGCCATCGGCAGCCTGTCCTGGCAGTTCTCCTGGGAGCGCACCCGGCTGCGGGTGGGCCTCCCCCTGCCCCTCGGGGGCAACGCGGCCCTCGCCCTGCCCCAGGCCGTCAGCCTGTACTGGGTGCTCGGCGGGCCCCGCGGGGCGGCCGCCGACCCCGCCACCGACTGAGGCTCAACCGGACCCCGCACCCGCGATGCGATCCATCGCCGCCGCCAGCTCGACATCCCGCGCGGTGAGCCCTCCCGCGTCGTGGGTGGACAGGGTCACCTCCACGCGGTTGTAGACGTTGCACCACTCCGGGTGGTGGTCCAGCTTCTCGGCCACCAGGGCGACCCGGGTCATGAACCCGAAGGCCTCCGAGAAGTCGCCGAACACGAAGCGCCGCTGGATGGCGTCCCGACCGTCGACCTCGCGCCACCCCGGAAGCGAGGCCAGCGCCTGCCGGCGCGCCTCTCCCGTCAGTGGCTGCATGGACCGTCCCGGTGTGCGTGGCGTGGACATGTCGTCACCTCCTGGTTCCCCTCTACCCCCGTGACGTCCCGGTGCCGCCGGCGACGAAAAATGTCCGACGCCCCGCGAGAAGACTGGCACAGTGGATCGCGCACCGCAGCGGCGCGGCACCCCCCACCCGGCCCCGGCCGGTCGCGACGACATCATGCACGCCCACGACCCGATCCCCGGTCCGTCCGGCGCCCTGCTCCCCCCACACTGCCCCCCGCCCTACACCGGACCCACGCCGGCCTCCGAGGGCGGCGCCGGCACGACCGACCCGATGCCCGACGGTTCCGAACCGCGGCTGGTCGAGCCCGGGGAGGTCCCGGCCCCCTCCATGGCGGCGCCGTCGGGAGCCTCCCCCTGCCCCGGCCTGGACCGGCTGTGGCAGGAGGAGGACAGCGGCGATGCCTTCACCTGGTCGGTGGACGACCCGGCCCTGGGGTTCGAGCCGGCCGAGCCCGACGCCGAGCCCTGGCTGGAACCGGACGAGGCCGAGCCCTGGCTGGAACCGGAGCCGACCACCGGGGAGCACTGTGCCGGAGAAGCCGGTGCCGGAGAAGCCGGTGCCGGAGCAGCCTGCGCCGCGGAACCGGCCGCGGTGGATCCGCTCGTCGCCGAGCTGCCGGTGACCGCCATCGAGCCCCTGGGCTGATCGCGCGGAGCCCCCGTCCGGGTCGAGGGACGTCCCCCGCCGCGACGCGCCCCCCCTTGCAGGAGGGGTAGGCTCCCGTCGTGTCCGCACCCTCCCCCCGCCTGCGCCTGCGCAGCGCCCTGAGCGGCGCCGCCCTGGTCTCCTCCCTCGTCCTGCTCGACGCGGCCATCCGCTGGCCTCGGGCCCTCGCCGACACCGACCTCACCCCCGACCCGCTGCTGCCCGGTGCCGCCCTGGTGCTGGGCCTGCCGCTCGGCCTGCTGCTCGGTGCCGTGCATCGCCACCTGGTGACGGCGGCCCTGGCCGTCCTGGTCATCGCCCGGGGCGACGACCTGCCGCTGCAACTGCTGCTGGTCGGCCTCGCCGGGCTCCTGGCCGAGACCGCCTGGAGACGGCCCCTCCTCGGGGCGCTTCCCTGGCTGGGCCTGGCCGGGGGAGCGCTGGCCCTGGGAGGCGGGCGGGCCGCGACGGCCCCGCCCGAGCCCCGTCCCGACATCGTCCTCGTCGTGCTCGACACCGTATCGGCCGCCGCGACCAGCCTGCACGGGGCCGCGTGGCCCACGACCCCGGCGCTGGAAGCCCTCGCCGCCGAGGGGACCTGGTACCGGCAGGCGGTCAGTGCCGCGCCGTGGACGGTCCCCAGCCATGCTGCCCTGTTCACGGGCCTGCTGCCCCAGGACAGCGGCTGCCACCACGAACACCCCCACCTGCCCCCCGGCCCGCCGACCCTGGCCGAACGACTCGCCGCCGCCGGCTACCGCACCGGCGCGTTCAGCGGGAACCCCTGGGTGGGACGGTTCAACGGCCTCACCCGGGGATTCGAGCACCAGGAGTCCTGGTGGGAACGAGCCCGCGCCGCCCGGGCCTTCACCCTGCTGCGCCTCGTCCCTCCGCTGCCGGGGAAGGGGGGACCCGGGGTCGTCCAGGCCGCCCTCGACTGGCTGGAGTCGGGGGATGGCCGGCCGTCCTTCGTCTTCGTCAACATCCTCGAGGCCCACTCGCCGTTCCACGAGGTGCCCGACGCCGCCCGGTTCGGCGCCGCCGACCCGCGCCGCACCGGCACCCGCACGCACCGGGTCCAGGAGGGCGGTCCCGGCGCCGTCCCCGGCTACCCCGAGCCCGGCGAGATCGACGAGGTCCGCCGGCTCTACGCCGCCGCGATCCGGGCGGCCGACGACCAGCTCGCCGCCCTGCGGGCCGGGCTCGAGCGGTCCGGGCGGTGGCCCCGCACCGTGCTGGTCGCAACCAGCGACCACGGCGAAGCCATGGGCGAGCACGGCTTTCACGGCCACATGATCGGGCTGCACTCCGAGACCCTGCACGTCCCGCTGGTGGTCCGGGTCCCCGGGGAGCCGCCGGCCATCGTCGCCGAGCCGGTCGCCCTGCGCCGCCTCCACCCGACCCTCCTCCAGCTCGCCGGACTCGTCCCCGACGCCCCGGTCCTGCCCGTCGGCGACCGACCCGGCCGCACCGACCAGCCCATCGTCAGCGAGCAGCTCCGGCCGCTCCAGGTGCTCCACGACTTCCAGCGCAGCGCGGCCGACCGCCACGCCGCGGCCAGCAGCCTGGGCCCCCTCGATGCCCGGGCAGTGCGGGTCCGGTGGCGCGACCTGGCCCTCCTGCGACAGGCCCCCGCCGATGGCGGCCCGGTGCGGTGGTCCCTGTACGACCTCGCCGCCGACCCCACCGAGCAGCACGACATCCTCCCCGCGATCGCCGATGGCGCCGCTGCACCGTCGGTGGTCGCCGCGGTGGCCCGGAT
>RFKJ01000145.1 GCA_003694325.1 Deltaproteobacteria bacterium | reverse complement strand
AGCCCGGGCTCATCGACGTCAAGATGGCAGCCGCCATCGGGGGGCGGCCGCGCTGAAGCTGCACGAAGCGGAGAGCCACACAAGGACGTTTTATGTCCGTATCTTGTCCAATTTTTTTAATCGAACACTCGCCGTGCGTTCCGTTTCGAGATAGCTTGAATCCATGACCGGGCACGAAGACCATCCTGGCGTCGGGCCGCCAGCTCTTGCGGGCACGCGCACCCCCTCGGTGCCGCCGGCGGGTGCCGGGGACCCGGAACCGACCGCCGTGGACCGCGGCATGTCGGTGGCCGCAGACCGCGGCATGTCGGTGGCCGCAGACCGCGGCATGTCGGTGGGCATGGGCGGTGCATCGGTGCTCGCCCGGCTGTCGGTCGACACCATGGAAGCGTGGCTTCCCGGCGACCCGCGCATTGAACAGGTGCGGGCACTCGTGGTGGCGATATCGCGTTCATCAGCGGCCCTCGACCTGCGACTGGCGCGGGTCTGCTGCGTCATCCAGCAGCACGACTTGCGGGAGTTGGGCTACGGTTCGTTCACGTCCTTCGTGTGTGAACGAATGTGCTGGCAGCCGTCCTGGCAACGCCAGATCGCCCGCCTGCTGCGCAGCGACCTCCACCTGGTCAAGCAAGCAGTAAACGTCGGGCTGGTGACGCTGACCACAGCGGTGCAGGCACCGGGACGGGTGCAGCCGTCGGACCAGGCCGCATGGATCCGGGCGGTGGTACAGGGGGAACCCGCGACCCGGGACACGCGGGCCGCCGGGGACGACGACGTCGACGTCGACGTGCTGGTCGGTGACGACGCCACCACGGTGCGGCGCGCCCGGCGCCTGGCGCGGCTCCTGTGCGGGCGGTCCCTTCCAGATCACGCCGCCGACCAGCAGATCCTCGACTGGTACCAAAGCGGTGAAGCGCCTGCGCAGATCCTGAAAGACGTGCGGGCGCCGCGCCCGGCGCCCGACCTGTCGCCTCCGTCCATGCCCGACGCCCTCGGCGACCAGGCGACACCGGTGGTCGGGCCGTGGAAAGAACCACGCGACCTTGACCACGCCCTGCAGATCGCCGATCGGCTCATGGCGATCCGGCAGCGGCGGCGTGCGGTCCTCGGGCGGCTCCTCGACCAGATCAAGGATTGCTGGCTGTTCCTCGACTGGGGCCACGACCGCTTCGACGACTTCGTGCGGGCAGAACTCGACATGTCGGTTCGAACGGCTCAGCGCCTGCGAAAGGAAGGGCGCACCCTGCTCTGGTTCCCCCAGATCGCCGCCGCGGTGGACCGTGGGCTGGCGCTGGCCCGCGCCGCCGCGTTGGGACGGTTGGCCGACACCGTAGCACAGGCGCGACAGTGGCTGGCGGTGGCCGACCGGGTCCCGCTCGGCGACCTGAAGCGCATGGCGGCCGACCCCTCCGGGGCCCACCACAAGCGGCGCGCGCTGCAGCGGCTTGCCGACGACGCCCCGGACCTGGTGGAACGGGCCATCGCCCAGCGCCAGGCGCGACTGGACGCCCTGGCCGCGACAGAAACTGGCGGCAGCCCGACGGGGCTCGCCGGCTGGACCCCGGACGCCCGGCGGCTCGGGCCGTCCCGGGTGGGGGACGGGCCCGACGCACCGCTGGATCCCTCGGCCATCGGGCTCACGCTCCGCCCCGATGCGCCGCCGCGACCGGCCGAACCCGCCGAACGCCACATCATCGTGCCGGCAGGACTGCTCGATGCCGCCCGCTGGTTGCTCGACCGGTTCCCTCCCCAACCCCGCAGGGGGCCCCGCCAACGGGCCGATCACACCTGCGAAAACCCGGAGTGCCGCCGACGCACGATCAAGATCCACGTCCACCACATCATGCCTCGGTCGCTGGGAGGCTCCGACGACCCGGACAACCTCTGCTGCCTGTGTCCGAGCTGCCACTTGCGCCTGGTCCACGGTGGCTTCATGGCCATCGAACGCATCGACGACGCCGACGTGTTCCTGTACCCGGGGCGCGCGGTGGTGGTGCGCTGACCGGACGCCCGCTCGGCGAACCGGCCACCAGCTCGCTACGCTGGAGCGCCACCGAGGACCTCCATGCGCCTGCCCGTCGCCGCCGCCGGCCTCGCCGTCGCCTGCCTGAGCCTCCACCTGCTCCCGCTACCAGCCCCCACCGCCGACGAGCGCCTCCGCCACGTCCTGGCCAGCTTCCACCAGCAGCCGGCCCACCCACTCCCGACCCCCGGCGCCGACGAACAGAAGGAAGCCCGCAAGGAGTGGATGGCCCGCATGCACCGCGCCGCCCCCGGGGTCGACACCCAGGCGCTCGACCGCCAGCTCGGGAAGGCCATGACCCGTCGGCGAGCGACGGGGGACATCCCCGTCGTCGACGGGACCTGGATCGAGCGGGGCAGCAACAACCAGGCCGGCCGCATGCACGCCGCGGCCTGGTCCACCGACGGTGGCACGCTGGTCGCCGGCAGCTCGCTGGGCGGCGTGTGGACCAAGCCCGTCGACGACAGCGCGCCCTGGCAGCCCATCGGCGACAGCCTGTACGGTGGGGCGCACTGGCTGGCGCTGCTGCCCCCCGAGGTCGAAGGCGATCCCGACATCGTCATCGCCGCCAGCGACTGGGGCTACGTCAACCGCAGCACCGACGGCCGGACCTGGGAGGAATGCCAGCTCGACGGCAGTCCCAGCGAGGTACGGCGCCTGCTGCGCACCAGCGACGGCGTCGTGTTCCTCGTCACCGGCCACAACGGCAGGTACCGCCTGCAACGCAGCACCGACGGGGGCGCCAGCTTCCAGACCGTCGAGGAGCTGGGCTGGTTCGGTGGCGACATCTGGACCCCCCGCACCGGCCAGGGCGGGCTGTACCTCGCCGACGACGGGGTCCTGCGGTTCAGCGACGATCTCGGCGAGACCTGGCAGGACCTGGGCACCTACACCGAGGGCCTGTCGACCCGCATCGCCGGCAGCGAAGCCGGGGCACCGACGCTCTACGTCGTCGTCGACAACGTCGAACTGTGGCGCAGCGACGACGGGGGCGACAGCTTCCTCGAAGTGGGCACGGTCCCCGACTTCTGGGGAGAGCTGGCCGCTTCCACCCTGGACCCGATGGTCGTCGCCTGGGGCGGCGTGGAATTCCGGTACTCCACCGACGGCGGCCAGACCAGCAGCCGGATCAACGAGTGGTGGGAGTACTACGGCCGGGAAGCCGACCGCCTGCACGCCGACATCATGGGCATCGACGTGCTTCCCGGTGACGATGGCACCGAGACCTGGTTCATCAGCACCGACGGCGGCCTGTACCGGTCCACCGACGGGCTGCAGACCGTCGAGAACCTGTCGCTGGAAGGCCTGCGCGTCAGCCAGTATTACGACACCCTCACCCACGTCGACGATCCCGATCTCATCGCCGCCGGCTCCCAGGACCAGGGCTACCAGATCTCCACCGGCGTCGCCGTCGATGACCGCATGGACTTCGACCAGCTCATCAGCGGCGACTATGCCCACGTCATCAGCGGCGACGGCACCTTCCGCTTCGTGTTCTCGGTGTACCCGGGCTTCATCCTCGTCCAGCTCGGAGAAGACGGGGAACAGCTCGGCGCCATCGACTACCCCGAACAGGAAGCCGGCCGCTACTTCGCCTGGCTGCCTCCCCTGGTGCCCGATCCCACGGACCCCACCGCCTTCTTCTTCTGCGCCACCCACCTGTACCGGTACAGCTTCGCCGACGGCGGCTGGCAGCCGGAGTTGTGGTCGGAGGAAGACTTCGGCCGGAGCGCCTACGAGTTCCTCAGCGCCATGGCCTTCGCGCCCGGCGACCCGCTCCGCGCCTACGCCGTCACCAGCGTCGGCCGCATGTTCGTGAGCGACGACGGCGGCCGCACCTGGAGCAGGTCCGACGACCGCGGCCCTGACAGCCACTACTTCTACGGGTCTGCGCTGGTGGTCGATCCCGACGACCCCGACATCGCCTGGGTCGGCGGCTCCGGCTACGGTGAACCCGCCGTCTACCGGACGACCAACGGCGGCCGGACCTGGCAGGACTGGGGGCAGGGGCTGCCCGACACGCTGATCTACGACCTCGCCCTGGCCGGCGACGGGTCGGGGCGGGTGTTCGCCGCCGGCCAGACCGCCGCCTACGTCCGCGACGTCGACGGCGAGTGGGAGGACCTGACCGGCCAGGAGGCGCCCATCACGACGTACTGGTCGGTCGAGCCGGTGCCCGGCGAGAACATCATGCGGTTTGCCACCTACGGCCGAGGGATCTGGGACTACGCCTATGTCGCTCGCACCCCGGAACCCGACACCGGCGGCGACACGGGGACGAGCGGCCCCGATGGGTCCGACGGCTGCGGCTGCGGGTCGGGGGCACCCAGCACGTCGCTCATCCTCCTCCCGGCTCTCCTCGCCGTCGGTCGCCGACGCCCACTGCGACCCGTGCGGCCTTGACCTCACGGCGGGGGGGTGCTCCGATCGTGGCATGCTCCCGCTCCTCCTCCTCGCCTGCTCGACCCCTCTCCCGTCCATCTCGACCATCGAGCCCGACAGCGGGCCTCCGGGCACGACCATCGTCGTCACCGGGAACAACCTGGTCGAGGGCACCGTCGTCCGCCTGGGGCGCCAGGAGCTGGCCGACCTCACGGTCTCACCGCCCGATCGGGTGGAGGGCAGGGTGCCGGAGGGGATTCCCGCCGGCACCGTCGACCTGGTCGTCGTCACCCCCGCCGGCCAGCGGGTCTCGCGCAGCAAGGCCTTCGAGGTGACCGCCGCCGAGGAACCCGATCCCTGCGGGTCCAAGGAACGGCGAATGACGCACATCCCGCCGACGGCCGACGTGGTCAAGATCGACCGCTGGGTGACCGACGACGAGGTGGAGCGCTCCGAGATCCCCACCCGGGACATCCAGGCCGTGGTCTACGAGCAGACGGAGCGCCCGGGCGGGGGAAGCTGTGCCGCCATCTGGCTGCAGACCAAGGGCAGCCGGGTGCTGTTCGACGCCCAGGCCGACGCCGACCTCGCCCAGCAGGCGCAGAAGATCGCCAACGGGCTGGGCAAGCCCCTGGAGCTGGCGGCCTCCACAGCGCCCTGAACCGCCCGGCCCCCTCGAAGCCACGGGGTCGTCCCCCGGCCTGTGGCAGCATGCGCCCCGCACATAGGAGCCCGCGTGGACCCGGCCATCGAACCCAGCTTCCTGTCGATCCTGCCCGCCCTCGTGGCCATCGTCCTGGCGTTCGCGACCCGCCGGGTGCTGCCGGCCCTGTTCCTGGGCATCGTGACCGGCGGGGCCGTGCTGGTGTGGCAGACCGGCGACTGGTCCCGGTTCAACGTCATCGACGAGTTCTTCCTGCCCGCCCTGGGCAGCAAGAGCTACGCCAAGATCCTGCTGATCTACCTGTGGAGCCTGGGCGGCCTGCTGGGGATCTGGGAGAAGACGGGGGGGGCGTTGCACTTCGCCCGGGTCGTGGGGGCGAAGGTCGCCCGGGGCCCCCGCAGCTCGATGCTGTTCGCCTGGCTGGTCGGCTGCATCTTCCACCAGGGCGGCACGGTGAGCACGGTGCTGGCCGGCACGACGGTCAAGCCCGTCGCCGACCGCCACCGGGTCAGCCACGAGGAGCTGTCCTACATCGTCGACAGCACGGCGTCGCCGGTGGCCACCATCCTGCCGTTCAACGCCTGGCCGGCCTACGTCGCCGGGTTGGTCGCCGGCACCGTGCCGCTCATCGCCGACGAGCAGGCCGGGGCGGAGTGGTTCGTCCGCAGCCTGCCGTTCAACTTCTACGCCATCTTCGCCGTGCTCGGTACGCTGCTGATGGCCCTCGAGCTGCTGCCCTGGGTAGGCCGGCGCATGGCCGCAGCCCGTCACCGGGCTCGCACCACGGGCGCGCTCGACGCCCCCGACGCCGAGCCCATGCTGCCGCCCAAGGACCCGGGCATCGACCCCGAAAACGCCGCTTCCCCCGGCTACTCCCCCTCGTTGCTCGACTTCCTGCTGCCCATCGGCACGCTCATCGGCATGGCCGTGATCCCCTACGCCCTGGGCCGCATGGGCGTCGTCGAGGACGGCAACTGGATCAACGAGGCCTTCCTGTGCAGCGTGCTGGTCGCCATGGTCGTGGCCTTCGCCCGCGGCATGAAGCTCGGCGAGATCATGGACGGCTTCATCGAGGGTTGCCGCAGCATGACCATCGGCGCGATCATCCTGGGTCTGGCCGTCACCCTGGGCGCGGTCGCCAAGCAGCTCGACACCGCCTCCTTCATCATCTCGGTCATGGGGGACAGCTTCCCCCTCGTGGCGCTGCCCGCCCTGCTGACCGCGGTGTGCATGTTCATCGCCTTCGCCACCGGAAGCTCCTGGGGCACCTACGCCGTCGTCTTCCCCGTCGCGATGCCTCTGGCCTACGCGCTGAACCCCGATCCCACCTACCTGCAGATCTGCTTTGGCGCGGTGCTCGGCGGCTCGGTCTTCGGCGACCAGTGCTCCCCCATCAGCGACACCACCATCCTCTCGGCCATGTTCACCGGCTGCGACCTGATGGACCACGTTCGAACCCAGATGCCGCTGGCCCTGGCCGCCGCCGGGCTCGGGGCCGTCGCCAGCACGCTGTGCGCCGTGCTGCTGGTGTAGGCCACCCCCACCACGCCCCCCACGGACCACGCCGCGTCTTCATGGTCTGCCCGGCGACTCTGTGACCGGGGTGATTCCCTTCTGAAACGCCCGCGTCCCGTCACGAAACAGGCAACGACCAGCACCTCCGTAAGGGTCCGAAAACACGAGACATGTTCCCGGCACACCCGTTGCATTCCCCATGGGTGCCAACGGGAGAAGCCATGGAAGATGTCGCAGCGACCACGGAAAGCCCTCCGACCCTCGAAGAGATCTTCGCCCAGGTGCGGCCCTGGCTGAGTGCCTACGTCCAGGGCAGCTTCCCCCGCATGTGTGCCGGGCACGTCGAAGACGCCACCCAGGAGGTGTTCGTCTGCGCCTTGGAGCACCCCGACCGGTTCATTCGGGCCTGGCAGGAGGGCGGGCAGGCGCGGGTCGAGGGGCTGTGCCGGCTCATCGCCTGGCGCAGCGCCCGCGGCCGCTGGAGCCGCAGCGCCTACAAGCGGGAGGTCGGCGGGGACGCGCTCCTCGAAATCTGCGCCGAACGGGCCGCCGGCCAGGAGCTGGTCGCCGACGTCCGGATGCGCCTGGAGCGCGTCATGGACGAGGCCCTGGCCGACATCTCCCCCGCCTGCCAGGCCCGGACCCGCGCCGCGGTGATGGACCGGTTCCTCACCGGCGACACCGACACCGCCGTGGCCCATCGCCACGGAGTACGCCGCGAATACGTCAATCGCGTCAAGCGGAAGGTGCAGCGTTCCTTCCTGGAACCCGCCGCGTGACCGGGCCCCACGCCAACGACGGCCTCGCCGCCATCCTGGTCGAGGAGGCCCTGGAGCACGCCCTGGAGGCCGCCCGCCGACGCCGGTGGGTGGACGTGATCGTGATGCTGGAGGACGTCCTCCAGGACTCGGCGCGCCGCGGGCAGAGCCCCAACGCCAACCTGCTGCTGCGTCTGGCCGAGGCCTATGCCCGAGCCGCCCGGCCGGGGCGCGCCGCCGATCTCGCCGCCAGCGCCCTGTTGGTCAGCCACGGAGGGGGTGCCTCGACCCTCACCCTGGCCCGCCGGGCCCGCCAGGCCCTCGAGGAGCTTGCACGCCGACCGGTCATCGGAGCCTGCATCGCCGAGGACGACCCCATGTCCGAGGCGTTCGTCGCCACCCTCCGGGAACGGGGCCTGGCCGGGCCCGACCTCCGCGCCGACGGCTCCCTCGACAACCCCCACGCGGTCCCGTCGATCCGGGCCCTGCTGTCCCGCTCGACCACCGTCGTGGTGCTCGTCGGACCGGAACTGCTGTCCCGGTCGGACCTGGTGGATCGACTGCACGCCAGCCTGCGTCGGACCGCGGCCCGCGTCGGACAGCCCCGCTTCACCCTGCGCTCGCTCCACGACCGGGCGGCGAGCCCCATCGAGCGGGTCCTGCCCGTGGCCCTGCCCGGCGTCCCGGCGCGTCCGTTCTGGCCGGATGCCCCCTGGGTGGACGCCCGGGCGGCCAGCCCATCCGATGCAGGAGCCGCGGTGGACGCCATCCGCACCCAGGTCGCCGGACCGGCCTGACGGGCTCCCCCGCTCACCGTCGATGCGTCGCCAGCCGGTGACCGCCGGCCAGCAGCAGCCACACCCCGATCCCCACCAGCGGGAGACGATCGGCACCCGGCTCCAGGGCACCCGCCGCCGACACCATCAGCGTCCCCAGGCTGGCCCCGAGGTAGAGCAGCGGGCTGAGCGGGTAGCCGGTGGCGCGGTAGGGACGAGGGCGCTCCGGTTGGCGGCGCCGCAGCCGGTACAGCGCCACCACCGAGAGGCTGCCGACCAGCATCATGGCCAGCCCGGACAGCGCCAGGATGGCCTGGAAGGTGCCGCTGAGAACCAGCAGGCAGGCAATGGCGGCCTGCACCCACAGCGCCGTCACGGGAACCCCCGTCGCCGGCGAGACCCGCGCCAGGGGGGCGGGCAGCAGGCCGCGGGCGGCGAGCGCCTGGGCCACCCGCGCCCCGCCGAGGATCGTCCCGTTGACGCTGGCCAGCAACGCCAGGACCACGAGGCCGGCCACCCCCGCCACCGCCTCCGGCCCGAGCACCGCGCCGGCCAGGGCGCTGCCGGCCTCTCCCGCCGCCGCGAGGCCATCGAACCCCAGCACCCGGACGAAGGCCCCGCACAGCAGCGCGTAGAGCAGCGACACGACCACCGTGCCGCCGAGCATCGCCAGGGGCAGGGTGCGGCCCGGCGACCGCACCTCGCCCGCCACGT
>RFKJ01000017.1 GCA_003694325.1 Deltaproteobacteria bacterium | reverse complement strand
GCCGGCGAGGATGCGGATCGCGCCGACGATGAGCCCGGCGCTGACGATGCCGAGCAGGCCGCGGACGATGGACCACCGCAGGTCGGCGGCCGAGGGGCGGGCCCGGAGGAACCAGGCGGCGGCGATGGCGACGCCGAGGGCGGGGACGCCCCACACGGTCAGCCCGCGTGGCAGGACGTGGAGGATGGGGTCGGCGGCCGCCCAGTTGGCGGGGGTCGGTGGCACGATGATCGCCTGGACCGCGACCAGCAGGCTCCAGGGGAGGGCCAGCAGCGCGGCGGCCGATACCCGCCCGGGGGGGATGAGGCTCATGGTCGTGCAGGTAGCCCGTCCGGAGCCAGAACGCGTGGTGGCATCGCCAGGTGACGCCCAATGCCCCGCACCTGCCGGCGACCGCGATAGGGCTGGCCGATGCAGCGGGTCCTTTGCAGCGGGTCGTCTGCAGCGGGTCGTCTGCAGCGGGTTCTCTGCGCTGGGGCGCCGCCGCCGCCGGCCATCCCCGAACCGGGCGGAGCCCACGGCATCTCCCGACAGGCCCCCAGCCCCTTCGACCGAGAGGACACTCTCCGATGACCGCCATCGCTCGCCAGGGCCGCAGGACCGACGCCGGCCGGGACCTCGCGCCGGGCCATCGGGTGGCGGTGCTCGCCGGGGGCGGGGGGCTGCGCGGGGAGGAGGCGGCGTGACCTGGGCGGCGATGCTCACCCTCATCGTCATCGTCGGCGCCCTGCTGCTGATGATGGCCAACGTCCTGTCGCCGGACATCATCCTCCTCGGTGGGGTCGTCGTGCTGGCCGCGGCCGGGATCCTCACCCCCGCCGAGGCGTTCTCCGGGTTCTCCAACACCGGGATGCTGACCATCGCCGCCCTGTTCGTGGTGGCCGCCGGCCTGAAGGAGACCGGCGCGGTCCAGGTGGCCACCGCCCGGCTGCTCGGGGTGCCGGGCTCGGAACGGGGGGCGCTGGTGCGCCTGGTCGCGCCGGTGGTCGTCGCCAGCGCGTTCCTCAACAACACCACCATCGTCGCCACCCTGCTGCAGGCCGTCCACGACTGGGCGCAGCGCATCCGCATCTCGCCGGCGCGGCTGTTGATGCCGCTGTCGTTCGCCTCGATCCTCGGAGGCACCTGCACCCTCCTCGGGACGAGCACGAACCTCGTGGTGGCCGGCCTGGTGCACGACCTGTTGCCGACGACGCCGGGGCTGCACGAGATCGGCATGTTCGAGATGACCCCGCTGGGCGTCGTCGTCGCCCTCGCGGGGAGCCTGATCCTCGTGGTGGCCGGTCCCTGGCTGCTGCCCGATCGGCGCCCTCCGGTGAGCGTCTACGACGACCCGCGGCAATACACCATGGAACTCCTGGTGCCGCCGGGCAGCCGGCTGAGCGGCCTGACGGTGGAGGAGGCCGGTCTCCGGCACCTGCCCGGCGCCTTCCTGATGGAGATCGTGCGGGGAGACGACGTGCTGGCGGCGGTCGACGCCCACCAGCGCCTGGCCGAGGGCGACCGGCTGGTGTTCGTCGGGGACATCACGGCGATGGTCGACCTGCAGCGGATGCCGGGCCTCGTGGCGGCGCCGGACCAGGTGTTCAAGCTCCAGGGGGACCGGATCCGGCGGCGCATCGTCGAGGCGGTGGTGTCGGAGCGCAACCCGATCGTCGGCCGGACGATCCGCGATGGGGGCTTCCGCCGGCGGTACCAGGCCGTCGTCATCGCCGTGGCCCGGGCGGGCGAGCGGCTCGCGGGGCGCATCGGGGACATCGTCCTGCGCCCGGGCGACGTGTTGTTGCTGGAAGCCGGGGAAGGCTTCGTGGACGAGCACCGCCGGCGGTCGGACTTCGTGCTCGTCAGCTCGGTCGAGGGAGCCTCTCCCCCCCGGTACGAGCGGGCCGGGGTCGCCGGCCTGATCCTGGCGGCCCTGGTGGCGGCCATCACCTTGCAGTGGATGCCGGCGGTGACCGCCGCCTTCCTCGGCGGGATGGCCATGCTGCTGACGCGCTGCTGCACCCTGGAGGAAGCCCGCCGGTCGCTGGACCTGACCGTCCTCGTGGCGATCGCCGCCGCCTTCGGCCTGGGGCGGGCGATGCACACCACGGGGCTGGACCGCGAGATCGCCGACCTGGTGGTCACGGTCGGCGCCGACAGCCCCCTGGCGGCGCTGGCGGCGGTCTACCTCGTCACCGTGCTGCTCACCGAGGTCGTCACCAACAACGCCGCCGCGGTGCTGGCCATCCCCATCGCCATGTCCCTGGCCGAGCGGCTCGACGTCGCGCCCATGGGCTTCGTCATCGCCGTCATGATGGCGGCGTCGGCGAGCTTCCTCACCCCCATCGGCTACCAGACGAACCTCATGGTGTTCAACGCCGGGGGCTATCGTCCCCTGGACTACCTGCGACTCGGGGCACCGATCAGCCTGGCGGCGGGGATCCTCACCGTGGTCATCGTGCCCTGGTTGTGGCCGTTCTGATGGGAGGGGGGGAATCCAAGTAGAAATTGGCCCGCCTACACCTCGATGCTGATCCCGACCTCCGTAGCGACCGGTGTGTAGATGTCCACGTCCGCTTCCGGGGCGTGGATGCTCAACACCAGGGCGTAACGAACCGAGTCGTCCCAGCGACGCTCCCGGATGTTGTGACGCCACCAGCCGCCGACCGGGTAGATGGCGAGGTGGTCTCGGAGAGCAAGCTCTGCCGCGGTGCCTGTCCAGATATCGGACAGGATGGAGCCTCGATCCCGGCCGCCAGGACCCAGCAGCCATCCGCGCTCGGAGAAGCTCGGTAGTCCTGCCTCCTCGTTCTGCTCGTTCTTCGAGACCCTTGCGCGGAACTCATCGAGTCCTTCGTCGCTCCTCTGCATGGCGAAGCGCAGCGCGCACGACTGGTAACGGTGCCGGTTCATCTGCCCGCGCCGGCCGGGGTTGGGCTCCACGAAGAAGGAGAGCGTCACTCGTAGCTCCACCTCGACTTCGCCCAGGTCCAGCAGTGCCGTTCGTGGCCACGGAAGGTTGAACAGATGCCAGTCACGGGTCTTGACCTGGGGAGCCCTCCCAGACTCGGCCGTGTCGTGGAAGGGCCTCAGGGACCGCTGGGCGACGAGGGTGAGCGCGTTCTGGGCGCTCGCTGATGCGCGCCCGAAGTCTGGTTGGCCCCAGCCGAACCTCCGCACAAGAGTCCGCAGGCGCTTCGAGGGGCTCGGGACGTCCCGCACGCTGGCCTTCATCGCTGCTGTCCAACGCGCTGAGTGGACGATCAGGGCCCGCACCGTCTCGGGCCAGAGCCTTGGATATGCGCACATCAGCCGCGCGGCCATCCGGGCGACGAGCGCTGCGGCGGCGCTGGTTTGTCCCGTGGGTTCGAGTTGCCGCAGCAGCAGGTCTCTCGAGGTCGACAGCAGGCACAGGTCGGCGGGCAGGTCCACGTCTCCAGATGGCGACACCGCTCCGTTGCCCCCCTCCATGACCACATCTGGCTTGTTCGGCCACGGCGACGCCCAGGTGACCGAGGTCGTGGAGCAGGGACTCAGGGCGCCCGGTGGAGCGATGGGTCTCCACCCTGGCAAGGCCCCCGGATCGAACCACGCCTTATCCGTCATCGCCCCGACGGTCAGCGCGTTCCACGCCTGCCCGGGGTCGTGGATCTGCTCGGTGTCGTTGATGTCCGGGTAGCTCGTCCACCTCGTCTCCGGCTCGACGTTGCCCGCCGAGACTACGAACAGCCGCGGGTACCCGTCTCGGCCGCCATGACTGAGGAGGTCTACCTCTGCGGACCACGAGGACGGGCGCCCCCGGTCCCGGTCATCGTTCGTCGTGACGGTCATGCAGAAGACGCGTGGTCGCTGGGGCGCGACGATCTCGGGCAGAGCGACGGAGGCGGCCGTGTACGCGCCGTATAGCTCCGGCGGCGTCGGCGTCGCGGCCCGGGGGGGCAGCAACACCACCGACTCCAGTCGGTGCTCCGGCGGCTCCACCACGTCCCCGGCCAGCGCTGGGGCGAGGTCTCCCCACGCGGCGAGCCCGGCCATCTGCGTCCCGTGACCGGAATGGTCGGATACTCCCCAGCTCCGGTCGACAGCGTGCAGATCGCCAGGAGCCAACAGTGGTTCCAGGAGCGGGTGCCCTCGCTGTACGCCCGTGTCGAGAAGGCACACGGCGGGGGCGTCTGGTGGCGGGGGCGTCATCCCCTCCCACAGGCTGGCGATCCACTCGGCCTGCTCTGCCGCGGGCAACGCGTCGAAGAAGGATGCCAGCTCCTTGGCCTTCCGCACCTCGGCGATGGTGTCGAGCAGGCGCACCGACGACGTGAGCTGCTCCCGGGTGCCGTGGGCGAGTACCACTTCCCGGTCGATGAAGCTGAGGTGCCGGTCTCCGACCTGCATCCCGCTACGCTCGGCCAGGTCGCGGAAAGTGGTCAATGCCCCTGCTGCCCTGCGCAGCCAGACCTCCCACCACATCGGGGTCCCCGCCTCGGGCAACTCGCCCTCGTCCGTCCAGAAGCTCTCGAGGACAGCCAGGCGCACCGCGGCGATGTTCGCGACCAGGCGTTCATTTTTCGGCCGCCCTCGCTGCGTCAGCTCGTTGGCGTACCGGTCGATGAGGCGCTCGAAGACGGTCAGCTTGCCGTCGGGAACGAACACCGTCGCCTGCACCGCCCGAGCCCGTTGTCGAACCGCGAGCAGCTCGATGCCGTCGCCGCGACGGTCGAGGGACGTCAGCGACAGCTCGAAGCCCGGCTCGCTGTCGAACTGCAGGACGATGCCCTGGTCCACTGGCACGCCCGCGGCCGAACGGTCCTGCGCGAGCGTCGCCGCAGCCTGCGCCACCGAGGCCAGATCCCCCTTCAGCTTCTGGCCGTGAAGGCGTGGCGTGCGCAGCGCGATCCTCACCGACGGGCCACGTACCGGCCTGGCCCAGGTATATGCGCGCGCTTCGGTGAAGCGCTCGGGAAGAATGATGTGAGGGAGCGAGTCCCCTGGTCCTGGCACGGTTCAACTCCCGCCGTTCAGCCTTGCTTCGCGTGTCGACGCTCTTCCAGGGCCGCCTGGAGCTGTTCGGTGGTGATGGTCATGGTGTCCCGCAGGACGGCGTCCTTGGCCGCAGCGTCACAGGCGGCCACCACCTCCGCGTAGGACAGGCCCGCCGTGGTAGGGCGAATGGCTTCCCAGTCCAACCCGCTGGCGTCGAAGGCCGCCAGCCGGTTGGCGATCGCGGCCTGCGCGAGGGCCTCGGTGGGAGCACTGTACTCGACCACCATGTCGAAGCGGCGGAACAAGGCGCGGTCCAGTGTGGAGGGGTGGTTGGTCGCCGCGACGACGAGACTGCGCGAGTCGTCCTGCTCGAGAAACTGGAGAAAGGAGTTCAGGACGCGTCGGATCTCCCCCACATCCGACCCCGACGCTCGCTCGGTGCCGATGGCGTCGAACTCGTCGAAGAGGTAGACGCCCCGGTGCTCCTGCAGTGCGTCGAAGATGAGCCGGAGCTTGGCAGCCGTCTCTCCCATGAACCGGGTGATCAGAGCGTGCAGCACGATCACGTAGAGCGGAAGCCGCAGCTCTCCGGCGAGCGCTGCCGCGGTCATGGTCTTGCCTGTGCCGGGCGGACCGACGAGCAGCAGCTTGCGCGCCGGGTCCAGCCCGTGCGCTTGCAGCTTGTCGAAGGCGCGTTGTTCGCGCAGGACACGCTCGAGTCGCGCGCGGATCGGCTCGTGCAGCACCATGTCGGTCAACTTCGTGGACGGCATGGAGACCGAGAGCAGACCCGTGAGCTCGCCACGGGGCGTGGCGATGGGGATCGGGCGCCGCGAGGCGTGAGACTTCTTCCGAGCCTCGTCCACCAAGGCTCGGAGCTCGGCGGCCGCCTTGCCATGCCCCTGGCGTGCCTCGCTGGCCGCCACCTGGAGCGCGAGCGCAAGAAACCGCTCGTCATCCCGGTCGAGATGGCTGCGGATCAGGGCCTTGATCTGGTTGACGGTGGCCACTATCGCACGCTCCCTGGCCATTGTATGGGGCTCTGCCGGACCATCATCCCTCCCCCGTCCACCCGGCCGTCAACACCTCGGCCTGCTCCAGCACCGTCTTGACCGCCTTCGCCTGCTTGTCCGGCGGATAGCCGTATTTCCGCAGCACCCGCTTGACCATCACCCGCAGCCGGGCCCGGACCGACTCCTTGACGGTCCAGTCGATGGTGGCGTTGCGGCGGACCGTCTCGACCAGCTCCCGGGCGATGGTCTTCAGCGTGTCGTCCCCCAGCACGGCCACGGCGCTGTCGTTGGTCTCCAGGGCGTCGTAGAAGGCCACCTCGTCCTCGCTGAGCCCGAGCTGTTC
>RFKJ01000144.1 GCA_003694325.1 Deltaproteobacteria bacterium | reverse complement strand
GTTGCGCGACAGAGATGCCGGGCATTGCATGCGCGTGCCCGACCTGGACCGCGAGCTGATGGTCGCCCTGGCGAAGAGGCTTCGGGCCGAGGTGCCCGAAGCCAATGTCTTCGTGCTCGCGGGCGGCGGCGAGGAGGACGACGGCGACCTCTACATCTCGTCGACCAAGTTGGTCGAGCTCCGGAACCCGCTCCCGGACGGAACACTTCGTCCCCCCCTCTGCGTCTTCATGCCGGCCAACGTTCGGACGAGCGCCGAGGACTCGTTCGGGAGCGCCACGTTCGAGGAGTTCCCGGTCGGCGATTCCTACGAGGCGCTTCGGCAGAGGCTCTTGGAGCGGGTGCCGGGCACGCTCCAGGGATACGTGCGTGACGCCCTCCAGCTCCTTCGAGAGCAGAGGTGGCGATGGGCCGGCGCCGTCGCCCAAGTGCGCTACCTGCTGTGCGCCCTCGCCAACGGCAACGACGGCGAGGCGTTCGGCGGCGCCCTCTACGAGCTCGGGCTGGTCCCCGACTTCAAGCTGTTCGACGACCCTACGACGGCCTACGGGCGGGTCCGGAAGAACCTGGAGTGCGTTCGCCGCCTGACCGACGGTGACTCGTCGGTCCGTGCGCGGGTGCTGGACCTCGATCTCGTCAACAAGGGTCTGCGTCGACGGCTGGCCGAGTACCTCGTCGACATGGGCGTCGAGGATCCGGTGGCCTGGACGCGCGACATCGTGCTCAACCGAAAGAACTGGGACCTCTCGTTCGACAAGTGGGAGTTCGCGTCCGAGATCGCTCCGGACAAGATCGCCTTCCTGCGAGTGGAGACGGACCTGCCCGTCGTCGCCGAGGACGAAGATGACGAGCGGCTGGTCGACCTCGTCGGCCAGCAGGTGCTGGCGCCGAAGGACCGTCGCAAGTTCAGTGTCGTCATGGAGGTATCGCCGCATCCGGGCCAGGTCCAGGGCCTCGACCACTTCACCCTGCAGATCATGTCGAAAGACGCGGGTCCCGTCGGCGTAGCCCGCAAGGTGAAGGTGTGGAAGACGAGCAGGACGCACGCCACCGTCTCGTTCTCCAAGCTCAACAAGATCGACTTCGAGGAGGGCTGGCACTACGTGCGGGCGCTGCCCTGGACCGCCGATGGCGATCCGATCCCGATCGACGAGCCCACCGAGCAGTCAGCGAAGCGGACCAACGAGAGCGAGCCGTTCTACGTCTTGCCCCAGGCCGAGCTCGAGGAAGAACCTCCCCAGCGGGCTGTGCCCAAGGCCGACAGCGTCGAGCACGCGAGGCTCGACCGGCAGTTCACCGCCGTCCTTCAAGCGCGTGATCCTGCCGACATTGCACCGGAGAGCGTCGGCTGGGCCCAGCGCAGCACGAAGAAGCGGACCGCGGCGCAGGAGATCATCGAGGCGAAGTTCGGCAAGGAGGGCGCGTTCCAGATCGCGGTCGCTCGCTGGCTGAAGAACATCGAGCAGCGGATCCTCCGAAGCCCGGAACGGCCGGTCAGTTGGCGGATGCAGCTGCACATGGGCCAGCCCCAGATGCCGACCGGCGACATCAGCGACTGGCCCGCGTCCGCGGCCGTGCAGAGCTTCCTCGACGCGCGGCGCAGCTACTTCGACAGCGTCGCTCAGGGGCAGAAGGAACTAGTGTCCCAGGCGCTCGATTATCTTGCCAGCGCGCCGCTAGTGCTGGCCTACGCGGCCGCGTACATCGACCTGCTGAAGGACCTGTCCGGGAAGGTCGAGCGGGAATCCGGCAGCGACCAGCTCAAGGCGATCGTGGCGCTTCGCTCGGCTCTCGCGGTCGATACGGTCAAGCTCGTCGTCGAGGACTACCGTGGGCAGGTCCGAGAAGCCGCGGTCGTCGCTCCGACCCATCCGCTGCGAGCTCTCTGGCAGCTCGCTTGGGCCCAACTCGGTGCAGCCTGGGTTCGGGAGACGGCGAAGGGGCCAGACGAACACGTCACGCCAGCGCGGGACGCGCTCTTGCGAGGGATCTCCTCCGTGAACTTCCCGCCCATGCTTCCGGTGAGCGACGGCCGGGTCTTCGTGGCCGTGGACAACCTCCATCCCTTCTGGTCCCTGTATGCGCCGGCGGCCGAGGACGACCCGCGCGGTCTCTTGGGCGACGTGTGTGCAGCCCTCGGGCTTCCCGAACCGTCGATTGGCGGCGCCGTCATCACGGGGGATGTGCTGGCCTCGCGCATCGAGCGCTACCTCGTCCAGCACCCCTACGTGCGGACCCTGGCGATCAACGCCTTCAACGCGGGGCGCGCCACCGTGCTCGCAGATGCGCTCGTCGCCCTTCAGAAGCAGGAAGCCTTCAGGGATCTCCGGTACGACGTGCGGCTCTTCGTGCCGGATCCGGACGCGCCGGGAGTCGGCGAGTCCATCGGCGCGCTCCTCGCCGGAGAGGGCACGCTCGCCAGCGAGGCGTTCTCGGTCCCGACGGGCAGCCACCTGTTTTCGAAGTTGACCGTGGCGGTGCGAGGCACGGCGGATTTCCGAGCTGCCCCGGGGCGCTACCGAGCGCACCTGAGCTTCCTCTTCGACGTGTTCCCACCCGAGGAGATCGCCGCGGGTCGTCCCTTCCGCACGGAGCGGAAGGTTCCGCTCCACGGCTTGGTCCAGGACTTCACCGTCCGCTTCCACGACGACGAGAGCGGAACCGGGTGGCAGCGTCAGCCGCGACATGGCGCTCCGACAGTCATCGAAGGGGCGGACGAGACTTCGCTGCTGCTTGGGGAGCTGCCTGCGTTGATCTCCTCGGCAACCGCGACGGTGGCGCGCTCGACACCGGACTTCGACTCGCGGCCGATCATCCACCTCGAGCTCGATCCCGACGAGCGCGCGCTGATCAGCGAGGTCCACGACGCGAGCGACTGGGTGTTCACCATCGACCGCAACATGGGCATCGAGTTCTTCGACCACGGAGG
>RFKJ01000016.1 GCA_003694325.1 Deltaproteobacteria bacterium | reverse complement strand
AGACCTGGCTCGGGCTGGAGGTCCCCGAGGTGGGGGAGGGGAGACCCGCGCTCACCGTCGTCCTGCGGGGCGCCCCCCGGGACGCGCCGCTGACCGCGCGGATGGGGGCGGTCGAGGGCCGGCTGGAGCACATGGGGCTCGCCGTGTTCGCCGTGCGCTTGCGGGGCGTGCCCGCCGAGGGGCGGCTGATCCTGCGCGACGAGGACCGCACGCTGTGGAGCGGCGAGTTGCTCGCGGGTGACGACGCCCTCGTGTCCCTGTCCTGGGAGGGGCCGCGTGACCGCATCGAGCGGCTGCCGGCGGCCCCGGACCCGCCCCCACCCCCGCCGGAGCAGGGCTGGCGTCGCGGACTGGCGGCGCTGTGGCTGCTGGCCGGGCTGGTCAGCTTCGGCCTGTCGCTGCGTGGGGGACCGCGCCGCGGCGCCGTCGCCAGGGAGCAGCCGTGAGCAGCCCACCGATGACCGCGCGCCGGGTGGGGGCGCACCTCCTCGTCCTGGGATGCTTCGTCCTGATCTCGGCCGCGTGGAGCTACCCGGCGGTGCTGCTGGACCCGACTCGCCTGCCGGGGCGTCACTTCGACCTGCTGCCCGCCCTGTGGTTGGCCGACCAGGCGCCCCATGTCGGCGTCGACCTGTTCCACGCCACCAGCGCCTGGCCCGAGGGCGAGACCCTCGCCCGCCTGGACTCCTGGGTCTTCCTGGCCCTGTCGTGGCTGCTCCGGCCGCTGCTGTCGGCGACCACCATCGTGGGCCTTGTCGCCTGGCTGGGCCCGGCGCTGACGGCATTCGCCGCGGAACGCTGTGCCGCCCTGGCCTTCGGCGTGTCGCGGCCCTGGTCGCTGGTGGCCGGGCTGGCGACGGGGTTTTCGGGGGTGATGGCCAGTGCGGCCCTGGAGGGGCAGGTCCCGCACCTCCTGGAACCGTGGCTGCCGCTGCTGCTCGGGGCGGCGTGGCTGGCCAGCGGGCCGGGCAGCCGGCTGCGGCACGGCCTGTGGGCGGGGTTGGGGGCGTCGCTCGCCCTGCTGACGACGGCCTACCACGGGCTCGTGGCGGTGGTCGTGCTCGTCGGTCTGGGGCTGCGGGCGCTGACGCACGGCTGGCGTGCGGTGGTCCACCTCTGCGCTGCGCTGCTCGTCCTCCTGCCGGTCACGGCCTGGCTGGCCCTGACCTACCGGGCGGGCGACGGAGACGCCGTGCCCCCGCGGCGCATCGTCGACCTGGCGCGGCTGGGATCGGCGTCGCTGGACAGCCTGCTGACCTGGACGCCGGCCCTCGATGTCGCCGGGCACAGTGTCGGCGCCCCCACCAGCGCGCTGGTGGCCGCGGCCTTGTTGCTGGGATGGCGGACGAGGGGGGCGCGGTGGCTGCTCGCCCTCGCCGCGGTCGGGCTGCTGCTCGCCCTGGGGCCGGTGTGGCGGGTCGGGTGGGATTCCACCGGCGTGACTTCGCCGCTGTCCTTCCTGTGGCTCCCGCCGCTGGGTGCGGTGCTCCGCTTCCCGGTGCGCTTCGCCTGGCTGACGTCGATGTGCGGCGGGGTCGCGGTGGCCCTGGTGCTCCACCGGGCGCGGCCGGTCGGGCGGGCGCGGGCCGCGATGCTCGGCGTGGCCCTGATGGACGTGTTCGTCGTGACCGGGATGCCGGGGCGGCAGGGAGAGATCGCCCTTCCACCGGCGGCGGGGGAGCGGGACGGAGCGGTCCTCGACCTGTTCGGGCTGGCAGCGTGGCCCGAGCAGTCGGACGTCGAGATGTGGGCCCGCAACCGGAGCTGTGCCCGCCAGGTGGTCCACCGGCGTCCGATCCTCGAACGCTGCATCGGCACCAGCGTCTCCAGCCCGCGGGTCCGGGTGGCCGGCTGGTTGCTGCCGCGCCTGATGCGCCCCCAGGGGCCTCCGGCCGACACCGTCCGGCGGCTCGCCGCGTTGGGGGTGGGCAACGTGGTGGTGCATCGGGACTGGTTCCGCCCCGAGGACCTGCCCGTCCTGGAGGCGGCGCTGGTGGAGATGCTGGGACCGCCGGTCTTCGCGAATGGCGAGCTGGTCACCCACCGCGTGCCGGGACCGGAGACCGACCGCGGGAGAGCCCGGCGCGCGCTGGAGACCATGCGCGGCCGACGCTGAACCCGGGGGGCGGTGCGGCGGGGGAGGGCGAGGCTGCGACGCCGCTTCCAGCGGGTAGCGTCCATGGTAAGACTGGAGTTCGGAGCGGGGCCTCCATGGCGCCGGAAGGAGCAGGTCCATGAGCGTCACCCTCATCAACCCCCCCGAGAAGCTGCGCGTCTGGGCCGGGATCAGTGAATCCATGGCCTACGGGGTGTACTGCTTCCCGCCCTTGGGGTTGATGTACCTCCAGGCCAGCCTCGAGAAGCGCACGCCCTACCGGGCCGAGGTGTACGACGCCGTCGTCGACGACATGGACCACGACGACTTCGAAGCCGGCCTGTCCCGCTACGACCTCGACTTCGTCGGGATCTCCACCTACACCCACAGCCTGCCCGACGTCCAGAAGGTCATCAACGCCGTCCGCGCCCGCCACCCCAAGGCCCACATCGCCCTGGGGGGACCCCACCCCATCATGTTCCCCGAGTACGCCATCGGCCTGAAGGGGGTCGACAGCATCTGCACCGGCGATGGCGACGACGCCTTCATCGAGATGGTGCAGGCGGTGGACGAGGGCCGCAGCCTGGAGGGGATCGCCGGCACCTGGTTCAAGACCCCGGACGGCCAGGTGGTCAAGAACCCCCCCCGCAAGGAGTCGCGGTCGCTGGACTGGCAGATCTGGCCGGACCGCAGCCGCACCCGGTACCGGGACTACTGGGTGCCGGGCGCCAAGCAGCCGCTGGTCACCACTGCCATCACCAGCCGCGGCTGCCCCCACTCCTGCCCGTTCTGCTTCACCTACACCAAGCAGTACCGGATCCGGCAGATCGACAACATCCTCGACGAGATGGAGCACTGCATCTCGCTGGGCATCACCGAGGTGTTCTTCGTCGACGATCTGTTCACTCCCAACAGCCAGTGGGCGATGCGGTTCTGCGATCGCATCGAGGAACGGGGGCTGAAGTTCTCCTGGGGCTACAAGACGACCGTCGCCGGGAC
This sequence comes from Deltaproteobacteria bacterium, assembly GCA_003694325.1. Taxonomy (GTDB): domain Bacteria; phylum Myxococcota_A; class UBA796; order UBA796; family UBA2385; genus J125. Next base: position 1,396 of record RFKJ01000016.1, on the reverse strand, counting down.
GACCCGGGAACAGGTGCGGCGGTGCCGGGAGGCGGGGTGCACCAAGATGCACTTCGGCGTGGAGTCGATGAGCAACGATGGCCTCGCCGAGCACGACAAGCACTGCGACACCGACGACGTGCACCGGGTGTTCCGCTGGTGCCGGGAGGAGGGGGTCCGGTCCGTCGCCTACATCATGATCGGCGGGCCGCACGAGAAGACGCCCGAGCAGGTCCTCCGCAACCTCGACGAGGCGATGAAGCTCGACGCCGACTACGCCGCCTTCGCCATCTACACGCCCTACCCCGGGACGCCGACCTTCCATGAAGGGGCGAAGCTCGGCCTGTACCCGGCGGACTGCTGGGACAAGCTGATGCGCGATCCCCTGTGTGGCGAGGAGGTGCCGGTGGCCTGGGAGGAGCACCTCACGAAGGAACAGCTCCTCGACCTCATCAAGATCTGCCACCGGCGGTTCTACTTCCGTCCCCGCTTCGTGGCGCGGCAGCTTCTCCAGCTCCAGAGCCGCCAGGAACTCAAGCGGCTGGTCATGGGGGCGGCCAGCCTCCTGCAACTGGAGCTGCTCCGGCCCGACAGTCCCGAAGCACCGGTCTAGCCGGCGCCGGCCGAGGCGGCGTCCCGGGTCGCCGGTGCCGCCGGACCGTCAACGCAGGTCGGCCAGCACCAGCGCCAGGGCGGCGAACAGCGCGATGAGCCCCACCAGGCCCGCCAGGTACCACCGCAGCTCCCCCCACACCCCCGGGGGGTGCTCGGTCGCCGGCGGGGGCAGGCTGTGGTCCTCCTCGCCGAGGGCGGCTTCGTCGCGAACCCACCGCCGCAGGCCGTCAGGGCGGGGGAGCAGCATCGGCACGACCTGTCGATAGGCCTGGTAGCGGCTGCCGAAGCGCTGGTCGCAGTAGCGCTCCTGCAGGTAGCGGTTGGTGACCAGGGAGTACACCACCAGGATGGGGACGAAGACCACCAGGAAGACGGTGCTGCCCCAGGCGATCCCCAGGCCGATGACGCCGAGCAGCTTGCCCAGCACCGAGGGGTGTCGGACCACCGTGTAGGGGCCGGTGTCCACCATGGCGGTGGGTCCTCCATCGACGTGGGTGCCCGGAGACCCGCCGCCCGACAGGTACAGGTAGCCGTAGACGTACCAGACCCAGAATCCACCGACGAGCACCAGGGCGCCGCCGACGACGTAGCGGAGGGGCTCCGGCAGCAACGGCGACCAGCCCAGCTCGCGGTCGATCCGGGTGGCGATGAAGCACATCACCATGGCGGCCGGGAACATCACGAAGATGTGGATCGCGAAGTTGCGATACAGCTCGGGTGCGCGGATGGCCGCGAGGCAGGCCCCGAAGGAAGGCCGCCGGATCAGGTCTCCCCGCGGGTCGGAATCACGCGGTTCGTCGGT
>RFKJ01000143.1 GCA_003694325.1 Deltaproteobacteria bacterium | reverse complement strand
CTGCATCCTGGCGTTGCTGGTCGGTTGCCGGGCTCCATCGGGGGAAGGCGGCGGTGCCGGCGGCGGCGACACGGCGGCCGAGTCCCCGGAGATCCCGGACCGCGTCCACCTCGCCGATGGCCGGATCCGCGACCGGTCGGGCCGGGCCCTCGTCTGGCGCGGGGTCAACGTGTCCAACGCATCGAAGGACCCGGCGACCGGCTTCTACGGCTGGGCCGAGGCCGAGGACTACGCCGCCCTGGCCGCCTGGGGCTTCGACTCGGTGCGCCTGCTCACCTTCTGGGAGGCCATCGAGCCCGAACCCGGGGTGATCGACGACGCCTACCTCGATGGCCTGGTCGAGCGGGTGGCCATGGCCCGCGACGCGGGTCTCTCGGTCATCCTCGACATGCACCAGGACCTGTTCGGGCGCGGCTTCGGGGGCGATGGCGCACCCGCCTGGGCCTGCGATGCCGACCTCTATGCCAGCTACGAGCCGCAGGACCCCTGGAGCCTGGGCTACCTCACCGACGAGATCTGGACCTGCTTCGACCGCTTCTGGAGCGACGATTCGCTGCAGGAGCACTACGCGGCGGCGTGGGGGGCCGTGGCGGAGCGGGTCGCCGACGAGCCGGCGGTCGTGGCCTTCGACCTGATGAACGAGCCCTGGCCGGCCCGCGGCGACGCCGAGGCGTTCTCGGCGGGAACGCTGCAGCGGTTCTACGAACGAATCGCGGCCGTGCTGGGGGAGGCCGCGCCGGGACGCATCATCATCGTCGAGCCGATCACCCTGGTCCAGTACGGGCTGCTGGACCCGGGGGTCGGCGCGATCGAGGGGGCCGAGGTGGTCTTCGGTCCCCATTACTACCACCCCACCGTGCACGAGGGGGGCGCCTACGACGGCGACCCGACGCCGATGGAGACGGCGTTTGCCGCCTACGATGCCCACGCCGATGCGATGGGGTCCACCTGGTGGTTGGGAGAGTGGGGCGGTCCGGAGGGCGAGGCGGGGGGGATCGCCGAGTACCTGGCCGACATCGACGCCATGCTGGCCGCTCGGGCCGTCGGTTCCGCGCTGTGGAGCTACGACGAGAGCGGCGGCTTCGCCATCCTCGACGGGGCGGGCGCGCTGCGGCCGGACGTGCAGGCGGCCCTCCAGCACCCCCGGGTCGTGGCCTACGGTGGCGATCCCGGGGGGGCGAGCTGGGACGGGGACACCCTGCGCTGGACCGTGGTGGAGCGGGCCGGCGTGCCGGCGCGGAGCACGGTCTGGATCGGGCGCGGCGTGGACCCGTCCGCCATCGACGTCCAGGGGGGCGAGAGCTGGCGCTACGACGAGGAGACCGGCCTCGTGGAGGTCGAGGGGCTCGGCGCGCTGTCGCTGACCCTCTCGCCGGGCTGAACCGGCGCGACCGCGGCGGCGGGGCCCCTGCGGCAGTCGTCTCGGGGGCAATGAATCCCCGGTCGCGACGTACCGGTCCCGAACCCACACCCGGAATCACCATGGCCGACGACAGCTTCCATCGCGCCGGAATGGCCGCGGTCATCAGCGCCATCGCCCCGGGCCTCGGCCACTTCTACCTGGGCCGCTGGGGCTGGGGGATCTTCTGGCTCATCGTCACCCCCGGGTTCTGGATCGGCAGCGGCGGGATGTTGGGGTGGATCTGCCACATCCTGGCGGCGATCCAGGCCTACAACCAGGGCCTCGAATAGCCGGCGGCGACCGGGACGGGGGGCATCGCGACGGGGGACCTCACCGACCGGGTTGCACGGGGCAGCCGCAGGCATCGACCGGCGCGTCGTCCTCCGGGGGCTCGGCGAGGAGCGACCTCAACGCCGCCCGGACGTTTCCCAGGCAACAGGAACCCTGGGGATTCGTCTCCGGACAGCGATCCTCCCCCCGGCGGCAGCGGGCCGTGATCTCGTCGGGGATCGACGAACCACCCGTCCGGGCCACGTCGGCCGCCATGTCGGCGAAGCTGTAGCCGAAGCAGTAGCAGAGCGGTCGATCGGCCGCCCGCTCCTTCTGCCCGATGCGTACCCGGCTCGCCGACCGGGGGATCCGGTGCCCGCTGTGCTCGCCGAACCAGGCGGTGTCGCAGTCGGGGGACGGGCAGAACCGGTAGGGTTCGTCGCGTCGCGGGAAGCCCTCGACGACGAGCGAGTCGAGGGTGATGGGTGGCACCCGCCGTCCCTTCGTGCCGCAGGAAGGGCAGTGGGTACGGGGGGCGGCCGTCTCCTCGGCTTCTTCGATCGGCCCGCCGTTCGGGCCGGTGCGGGTCGGGCAGCAGTCCATGTCAGGCCCCCGGGTCGCGCAGGACGGTGGTCTTGTACCCGGTGCTGCTGATCTGCTCGGCGATCTGCTCGGGGGTGAGTCGGTCGGGGTCGTACTGGACCGTCGCCCGGCCGCCGTCGACGTCGACCTCGATGCTGACCAGCCCGTCGAGCTTCCGGGCGGCGGTGCGCACCGTGACCGAGCAGGACGCGCAGGTCATGCCCTCGATGGCCAGGGTCGCGGTTCGGGTCTTTGCCGGGGCGGTGGCGGTGGTCGCCGTGCCCGCGCCCTCGTGGCGGGCGGCGGGACCGTTCGATCCGCAGGCCAGGGTGGAGAGCGACCCGGGCAGGGCCAGGGCGCCGACGAGCAGCAGGGGGGAGAGGGGGCGGCGGATGCCGGTCATGTCGGCTCCTTCGGCGTTCAGAACAGGTAGGGGGTGAGGTAGGGGAACAGCAGGGCGACGCCCACGATGGCGGTGGCCAGCCACATCATCCGCTTGCCGGTCCGGTTGGCCCGCGGCATTGCGCAGCCACAGTCGTCGCCGTCGGCGCCCCCCCCATCCCGGCTGGCCGTCACCGCGACGGTGGACCGGGCCCGCTCGCGCCAGGTCAGGATCCAGCCGGCCCCCAGCAGGACGATGGTGATGGCGGTGAACAGGGGGCGGTAGGGCTCGAGCGCGACCAGGAAGCCGGCCCCGCCGATGCCGAGCACCGCGAGGATCAAGGGTCCGATGCAGCAGGCCGACGCGGCGATGGCGGCGGCGATGGCACCCCCGATGGTGGCGGCCCGGCCGGTGGACGAGTGGCGGGGGGAGGAGTGGGCGGCCATGGAGACTCGGTGGTTGGGAAGGGGAGTTCCGGGGTCGAGAACCAGTATTTCAGATATTGCGCAAGTACGGAGGTTTCAATCCTCCTCCAGCAACCCGAGCACCGTCGCCTCGATCTGGTCGAGCCCCCCGGCTCCGCCGGCCTCAGCCCAGGCGATGACCCCGTCGGCATCGATGATGTACGCCATGGGCAGCACTCCGTCGGGATCCCAGGTGGGGAAGAAGGTCCCCTTGGTGTCGGCCAGCACCGGGTAGGTCAGGCCCAGTCCCTCCGCCCAGAGGGCGGCGTCGTCGACGTCCGGCACGTTGCCGGAAGCGTTCTCCCCCAGCACGCTGATCGGCAGGAACCCGGCCTCGCCATGCTCCTGGTAGAGATCCTCGAGCCCCTGGACCAGGGACCGGCAGGACGTTCACCACACCGCCGAGATGTCCACCAGGGCGACCTTGCCCCGCTGGTCGGAGAGGGTGAAGGGGGCGCCGTTGGCGTCGGGCAGCGTGAAGTCGGGCGCGCAGTCCCCGACCTGCAACCCGGTGGGAACGTCGGGGCCGCAGGGAGCTGCGGTGCCGTCGGCCGTGTCGAGGCCCGGCCCGCTGTCCGACCCGCTCGGGCCGTTGGCGGTGGTGCAGGCGGTGGCGAGGAGGAGGGCGGCGGTCGATGGGGGTCTCATGGGTTCTCCAGGGCGAGGCCGATCCAGGTCAGCTCGGGGATCCCCTGGCCGGGGGCGGTGGCCGCGGTCCCGTCGTCGTCCACGGTGCCGGTGGCCACCGGGGTCAGCATGCCGGTGTCGTAGTCCAGGGCCAGGAACCGGACGGGCGTGCCGGGGGCCAGGCCGGTGTCCGCCGGGAAGCGGACGGGGGCGGGCGGATCCAGCGTGGACTGGATGGGGTGCAGCACGAACAGGTCGACCAGCTCGAAGCCGGCGGGGACGAAGTCGGGGGCCAGGGGCAGCGGCTCGCGGGCGAGCTGCAGCTCGGCCGGGGCGAAGGGGGCCAGGGTCAGGCTGCCGGCCGGGATGTCGATCTCGAAGCCCTCGGCCGAGGTGAAGTGCTGGTCGTCGGGCGAGGCGGGGTCGATGGGCCAGCGCTGGGTCAGCGCGGGGGTGGTCAGGGGCGCGTCCAGGGTCCAGGCCGCGTCGGCCTCGAAGCGGACCACCACCGAGGCGAACAGGCCGTTGCCGGCGGTCTCTCCATAGGTGATCAGCCGCTTCTCTCCGGGGTCGACGTCGGCGACCTGGAAGCGACCCTCGGCGTCGGTGCGGTCGGGAATGCAGAACTCGGTGGACACGGTGACGAAGACGTCGACGACCGGGCCGCCGTCCACGTCGAGGACCTGGCCGCTCACCGTGAACCGCGGTGCCTCCAGGCCGGAGTCGCCGGTTGTGCCGGTGTCACCGGTGTCGCCGGAGTTGCCGGGCGGCTCCGCCGGGCCGCGGCACCCGGCGAGGAAGACCGCCAGCAGGCTAGTCACCTTCCCGCTCGCGAAGCTCGGCGACCATCGGGCGAAGCATGCGGTTGACCGGGTGATCGGTGAGGGAGTAGTACAGCGTCTGGGCATCGCGACGGAACTTCACGAGCTGGTGGGCTCGCATCCGGGCGAGGTTCTGGGAGACGGCCGACACCGAGATGCCCAGGACCTCGGCGAGGTCGCACACGCACATCTGCTCGACCTGGTCGAGCAGGGCGAAGATCCGCATGCGGGTGGGGTGGGACCAGACGGCGAGGCTGGCAGCCAGCAGGTCCAGCTCCGGGGTGAACCGGTAGGTCTCGGTCAGGGCCTGGAGGTCGACCGGGCGATCCTCGGGGGGGACGCACTTCATGGAGCGATCCTGTTGTTTCGCAAACACTAAATCATGCGGTTCCCGGCGGCAAGGTCTTGCGGGGATCTCCGGTGGTGATCCGGCCTGGGGGTGCCGGACGGTGAGACCATCGGCGGGCCGAGTCGGTGGGAACGGCGGGCCGCATGGAATACGGGGCTTCCACGAACGTGGAGGCGGCATGCGGATCCGGTTTCTGGGTGCGGCGGGCACGGTCACCGGGTCCCGGACCCTGGTGACGCGGGACCAGACGCGGCTGCTGGTCGATTGCGGGATGTTCCAGGGCTACAAGCAGTTGCGCCTGCGCAACTGGCAGTCGCTGGAGGTCGACCCGGCGTCGCTGGACGCCGTGGTGCTGACGCACGCTCACATCGACCACTCCGGCTGGCTGCCGGCGCTGGTGCGCGACGGGTTTCACGGGCCGATCCACTGCACGGCGGGGACGGCCGAGCTGCTTCGGATCCTGCTGCCGGACTCCGGCCGGATCCAGGAGGAGGACGCCGCCTACGCCAACCGCAAGGGGCACACCCGGCATCGTCCGGCCCGACCGATGTACACCGAGCAGGACGCGCTGCGCAGCCTGCGGCAGGTGGTGCCCCACGGCTGGCAGGATCCGGTCACGGTCGGACCCCTTTCCGTGCGCTTCCACCGGGTGGGCCACATTCTCGGCGCGGCCTCGGTGCGGGTCGCCGACGCGGACACCGACATCCTGTTCTCCGGGGACATCGGGCGCGACGACGACCTCGTCATGCTCCCCCCCGCAACGCCGCCCGCAGCGGACCACGTCGTGGTCGAGTCCACCTACGGCAACCGCCACCACGCCCACGTCGACATCCTCGGGGCGCTGAAGGAGGTGGTGGGGCGCACGGTGGAGCGCGGCGGCGTGGTGCTCATCCCGGCGTTTGCCGTGGGCCGGGCCCAGGCGGTGCTCTGGGCGCTGCACGTACTCGTCGACCGGGGGGAGATCCCGCGGGTGCCCACCTTCCTCGACAGCCCCATGGCGGTGGACACGACCCGCCTGTACCGGCCCCACGCCGACGACCTGCGGCTGTCACCCGACCAGATCACCGCGCTCTGCGAGGGGGTGACCCTCTCGCGGAGCCTCGATGAATCCAAGGCGATCAACGACGTGCAGGGCCCGGCCATCATCGTGGCGGCCTCGGGCATGCTGACCGGCGGCCGGATCCTGCACCACATCGCCCAGCGGGCTCCGGCGAAGCGGAACACCCTGCTGTTCGTCGGCTACCAGGCGCCCGGGACCCGGGGTGCCCGGCTGCTGGCCGGCGAGCGGCGCATCAAGATCCACGGGCAGTACGTCAAGGTGCGGTGCGAGGTCGCCAGCATCGACGGGCTGTCGGCCCATGCCGACTGCGACGGGCTGATGGGGTGGATGCGCCGCCTGCCGACGCCACCCCGGCGCGTCTGGGTCAACCACGGGGATCCCGAGTCCGTCGACGCGCTGCGGGTCCGCATCGGCGAGGAGTTGGGGTGGGCGGTGGAACCGGCGGTCGAGGGCCTGGAGTGGGACCTCGCCGCGGGCGGGCCGCCGGTGCGGGTGGGTCCCGAACCCGCTGCCACGGTGCTCCCGCCAGGCCGGGCGGCCCTTGAGGAGGAGCTGTTCCGGCTGGGGATCCGCGGCACCGTCCTCACCATCGGTGGGCCGAGCCGGGCCGGGCGAGAGGCGGCGCTCATGGTCGCGGGCACCGACGACCCGAGCGCTGCCCTCGATGCCCTGCAGGCCCTCCGCGCCGGGCATCGCCCCGAGATCCCGGTGCTGCTGGTCGGGCGGCGGGCATGGGAGCCGATCCTGACCGTCGGTCTGCCGGGGATGGCCGAGCAGGGCCCGCCGCTGGCGCTCGTCGACGAGATGGGCGATGTCGCGGCGATCCTGCGCCAGTGGCGCTGACGACCCGCGAGGAGATCAGGCCTGGTACTGGCAGGCCCCCGGACCGTCGGGATGACCGCAACGGCCGCACGGGGCGGGTGCGGCGTCTCGGGGCGGCGCCGACGCCGCGACGCTGACGGCGAAGGGGGACAGCAGCTTGCGCAGGTCGTCTCCCCCGCAGTCGGGACAGGCGATGACCGTGTCGGTGCGGACGAGCAGCTCGAAGCGTCGGCCACAGGAGTTGCAGGCGTACTCGTACAGGGGCATCGGGGTCCTCCTCGGGCAGGAGATAGCCGCCGCCGGCGGTGGCGGAAAGAGGGGGCGGGCCGGACCGCCGGCCGGGCGGATTGTGGGCCGTTCAGCGCAGCAGCGCGTCGACCTCGGCGGCCACCCGCTCCCCCG
>RFKJ01000142.1 GCA_003694325.1 Deltaproteobacteria bacterium | reverse complement strand
GGCCCGGGGGTTGTCGGGATCGGCGTCCCGACCGGCCACCCCGCGGCGGGTGACCAGCCGGAAGGCGGGTGCCTCGACGGGGTGGCCATAGGCGTCGCGGGGTGCCCCGATCCCGGCCAGGGTCCGGAAGCGGTGCTTGACGAGGCGGTCTTCGAGGGAATGGAACGTGATCACGGCGAGCCTCCCGCCGGGGGCGAGCAGCCCCGGTGCGGCGGCGAGGGCGCGTTCCAGCTCCCCCAGCTCGTCGTTGACGGCGATTCGCAGGGCCTGGAAGGTCCGCGTGGCCGGGTGGATCCGGCTGTGGCGGTAGCCGGAGGCCTCGGCCACCGTCTCGGCCAGGGCCCGGGTGCTCGTCCACGGTCGCCCGGCGAGGATGGCGCGGGCGATCCGGCGCGCCCGCGGCTCCTCCCCGTATTCGCGGAGGATGCGGACCAGTCCGTTGAGGTCGAGGCGATCCAGCAGCGCGGCGGCGGGCTCCCCCGTGCTCGGATCCATCCGCATGTCCACGGGGCCGTCGGCCTGCAGGGAGAATCCCCGCTCCGGCCGATCGAGCTGGGGGCTCGACACGCCGATGTCCAGGAGGATGCCGTCGAACGGGGCCCGGTCGGCTGCGATCTGCGCCAGGTCGCCGAACCGGCCGTGTCGGGCCTCGAACCGCGGTCCCCAGGGTGCGTTGCGCGCCGTGGCGGCGTCGATGGCCTCCCGGTCGCGGTCGATGCCCAGGACGGTCCCCGAGGGGCTGCTCGCCTCGAGGATCGCCGCGGCGTGTCCACCGCCCCCGAGGGTGCCGTCGAGGTAGCGACCGCCCGGTCGCACGGCGAGCAGCTCGACGACGGCGTCGACCAGGACGCTCCGGTGGTGGTAGGGCTGCGCGGACACGTCACGAGCCCTCCGTGGCCGCGGGCGCGGCAGGCAGGGAGGACAGGCCGTCGCCGCCCATCTCGGCGTCCCACAGCTCCATCGCCGCCTCGAAGGCCGCGTCCCACCGCTTCTTGTCCCACACCTCGAACCAGTCCATGGACGAGAACGCCACGACGTCGCGTTCCAGCCCCGCCAGCTCGCGCAGCATCGGGGGGATGAGCACCCGGCCGTTGGCGTCGATGCCGACCGACTGGGAGGTGCTGTCGATGGCCCGCAGGTACACCGTGGTCGACCGGGCGAACGGGTCCTTGCCGCGGACCCGGCCCCGCACGACCGTCCGGTAGTCGTCCGGCGTGAAGAAGGACAGCCCGCCGCGCCGGCCCTGGTTGGCGACCGCGACGAGGGTCGAGATCTTCTGGTCGGCGAGTGCCTGGCGCAGCGGGGACGGAAGGGTGATGCGCCCCTTCTTGTCCATGGTGAGCTGGCAATGGAACTCGTCGTACTGCATCCGCCGCGCCTGGGAGCCGGGGGGCGTCGTATCCATCGCCCCACCGTGATCCACCTTCACCCACTTCGACCCACTTCTCAACCACTTTTGTGCCGATCTGCCATAAGTGCGCGAAACAAGGTTCGCGGTCTGCACACGGCCGTCGAGATGTGCCACCGCGGCGGTCCGCGACGGGGTGGGGCGTCGTCGGGAGGACGGGTTTGGGGCGTCACAACGTGCTCTCCGCGCACAGGCCTCCCGGCGCTCCCGGCGTGGAACATCGGCCGCGAGAGGCGGGGGGCGCCGGCTCCCCCGGGGAGATTGCGGCGACGGGGTGCGTCGGCGCCTGCGCAGTGCGAGCAGGTCGAGAGCGCCTCGCAAGGCACGCGATTTCGCATGGTTGCGGGCAGGCCGGCCCGCAGGTGGATCAAAGTGGGGCGGATCGGGCCGCCCGCGGGCCCCCCGGACCGGTGATCGGCGGCCGGGTGGGGTTAGGGCGCCGACCTGGAGGCGTGATGGCCGGCAGTGCACACACCAAGGGCAAGGGCGGGGCACCGCAGCGTCGGGTCATCGCCGAGAATCGCAAGGCCCGGCACGAATACGAGATCCTCGACCGGGTGGAGGCCGGCCTCGTCCTGACCGGGAGCGAGACCAAGTCGCTCCGGGCGGGCAAGGGCAACATCGCCGAAGCCTACGTGCGCTTCGAGGGAGGCGAGGCGTTCCTGGTCGACGCCCACATCCCCCCGTACGCCCAGGCCGGGCCCTACCACAACCACGAGCCGCGGCGGCCGCGCAAGCTGCTGCTGTCCCGCGGGCAGCTCGAGCGGTGGTCCCGCAAGGTGCAGGAGAAGGGCCTGACGGCGGTGCCCCTGGTGCTGTACTTCCGCGGGCCGTGGGTCAAGCTGGAGATCGGGCTGGCCCGGGGCCGCAAGCTGCACGACAAGCGCCAGGCCATCAAGGAGCGGGACACCCGGCGCGAGGTGCAGCGAGCCCTGCGCCGCTGACCGCGGGCCGGTGCCGGTCGCGCGCCGGTGGCAGGGCGCGGGCGGCGGCACCGGACGATGGCGGCGGTGTGTTAGGCTCGTCGATGGATCTCCTCATGCACCCTCGGTTGTTCGCGCTGCTGCGGCAGCACTTCGGTGACGTCGACGACTCCTGGGTGGCCCGCCAGGAGCCGGGGTGGCGGGCGGTGGTGGAGGCCCTGGACCGCGCCCTGCATGCCCG
>RFKJ01000141.1 GCA_003694325.1 Deltaproteobacteria bacterium | reverse complement strand
ACCCCGGGCTGGTGGGGATGTGGAGGATCGGCGGCCCGGGGGGGATGGCTTGCATGGGGGGCCAGTGTACCGGAGGCCGGCGTGCCGCGGCGCACAACTCGTTAGCCGTCGGGGCATGGCCACCGACGACGCTCCCCTTCGCCTCGACGAACGCATTCCCGACCTCGGCTTCGACGGTCCGGACGCGATGCTCGACTGCTTCCTGGACTGGGTGCTCGAACAGGGCATCGAGCCCTACCCCCACCAGGAGGAAGCCTTCCTGGAGCTGTTCCAGGGGCACCACGTGGTGCTGGCGACTCCGACCGGGTCGGGCAAGTCGCTGGTCGCCCTCGCCCAGCACTTCAAGACCTTCGCCGAGCTGGGGCGGACCTGGTACACCGCGCCCATCAAGGCGCTGGTGTCCGAGAAATTCTTCAGCCTGTGCAAGGTCTTCGGCGCAGAACACGTCGGGATGATGACCGGTGACGGGGCCATCAACCGCGACGCTCCCATCATGTGCTGCACCGCCGAGATCCTCGCCAACCTCGCGCTGCGCGAGGGGCGCGACGCCCGGGTGGACAGCGTGGTGATGGACGAGTTCCACTACTACGCCGACCGGGACCGGGGCATGGCCTGGCAGATCCCGTTGCTGACCCTGCCGCAGGCCCAGTTCCTGCTCATGTCGGCCACCCTGGGGGACACCACCGCCATCCGCGAGGACCTCGAGGCCCGCACCGGTCGGAAGGCCGCACTGGTGGACAGTGCCCATCGCCCGGTTCCGCTGGAATACGAATACAGCATGCGCCCGATCCACGAGAGCATCGACGTGCTGGTGCGGGGAGGCAAGGCGCCGGTGTACGTCGTCCACTTCTCCCAGCGCGAGGCCACCGAGCAGGCCCGGGCGCTGATGTCGGTGAACTACTGTTCGTCGGAGGAGAAGGCGGCCATCGCCCGGGCCGTCAAGGGTTTCCGGTTCGACAGTCCCTTCGGCCGGCACATGGAGCGCTTCGTCAAGCACGGCGTGGGCCTGCACCACGCCGGCCTGCTGCCGCGGTACCGGCTGCTGGTCGAGAAGCTGGCCCAGCAGGGGCTGCTCAAGGTGATCTGCGGCACCGACACCCTGGGGGTGGGCATCAACGTGCCCATCCGCACGGTTCTGTTTACGAAACTGTGCAAGTTCGACGGCGAGAAGGTCGACCTGCTGACCCGCCGGGACTTCAAGCAGATCGCCGGCCGAGCGGGCCGCGCCGGCTACGACGACGTCGGCTACGTCGTGGTCCAGGCGCCGGCCCACGTCATCGAGAACGCCCGGGTCGACGGCCGGGTCAAGGACCCCCGGAAGCGCCGCAAGATCCGCAAGGCCCAGCCCCCCACCCGGGGATACAAGCACTGGGACGAGGAGATCTTCCGGCAGCTCGTGGAGCGTCCACCGGAACGGCTGGAGCCTCGGTTCACGGTGGACCACGGCCGCCTGCTGACGCTGATGCAACACGCCGAGGAGTCCTGCGGGGATGCCGGGCGCGGGGTGGATGACCTGCTGCGCCTGATCGCGGAGAGCCACGTGCCGCGCAAGGAACGCGAGCGCCTGGAGGCCGAGGTGGCCGAGCTGCTGGAGGGCCTCATCGCGGCCGGCATCGCCACCCGGGACGGCGACCGGATCCGCCTGGACCCGAACCTGCAGCGCGACTTCAGCCTGTACCACAGCCTCTCCCTGTTCCTGGTCGAGGCGCTGAGCGTGCTGGACCCGGAGGCGGCCGACTTCCACCTCGACGTGCTGACGTGGGTGGAGGCGATCCTGGAGAACCCCCGGCCGGTGCTGTTGCGACAGGCCGATCGCGAGCGCGGCCGGGCCATCGCGGCGATGAAGGCCCAGGGGATCCCCTACGAGGAGCGCATGGAGGCCATCGAGAACATCTCCTGGCCCAAGCCCCACGCCGAACAGATCTACGCGATGCTGGACGTCTACGCCGAAACGCACCCCTGGGTGTCCGGCGAGGCCATCCGGCCGAAGTCGGTGGCCCGGGAGATGGTCGAGGGCTACCGCGGTTTTTCCGACTACGTCAGCGAGCTGCGGGTGGAGCACAGCGAAGGGGTGTTGTTGCGGTACCTGACCGAGGTGTACAAGGCCCTGTTGCAGAACGTCCCCGAGACCCTGCATACCGACGGCCTGCTGGATGTCATCGGGTACCTGCGGGCCATGCTCGGCCGGGTGGACAGCAGCCTGGTCACCGAGTGGGAGACCCTGCTGGCCGGTGGCGAGGTGGGGCCGGAGGCGCCGCGACCGGTGGACATCTCGCTGAACACCCGCCTGTTCCACGCCCGGATCCGGGCCGAGCTGCACGCCATCGTCCGGGCGCTGTCCCAGCGGGACTGGGAGGAGGCGGCGAGCTGCGCGCGCGGGGACTGGACGGCCGAGGATTTCGAGGCCGCGCTGGAGCCCTTCGTGGACGCCTACGGCGACGTCGCCTTCGACCACCGGGCGCGGCTGGCGCAGAACACCCGCATCGAGCAGACCGGACCCCACCGGTGGACCGTGCGCCAGACCCTGCTGGCCCGGCTGTCCGTGTACGGTGACGCCGACGCCACCGGCTACGAGGACCTGGACGACGAGGTCGCCTGGGAGCTGGAGGGGCGCGTGGACCTGACGGAGGACACCAACCCCGACGGGCCCCTGGTGGAGGTCGTGCGGATCGGCGAGTAGGGGGCAGCGAACCCCACGGCGCGACCGGGGTACGACGGCGCCGCGCCCCGCGCCCCGCGCCCCGCGGCGTCGGGTCGACGGCCCTCCGATGCGCCAGGCGGAGCCCACCGCCCCGCGGGGCGTCGGTGGATGCAGAGGCGCCCTCGACCCGGAGCCGGGCCGAGGGCGCGGGGGCGTCAGTTCAGCGGGCCGGCGGCGCGCTCGGCACCGCTGATCACTCCGTCCCCATCCACGTCGCGGAACAGGTCGCTGTCCTGCTCCACGGCGTTCACCAGGTCATCGTACAGCGGGTGCTGGGCGTCGACGGTGACGTGGACGCCGGGCGCCAGGCCGAGCGACGTCGCCGTCACCCAGTCGGCGTCGGCCAGCTCCAGGACGACGGCCTTGCTGGTGTTGTCCGGCCACATGGGCTCGGGGGTCGAGAGCGGCAGGACGAGGTCGGAGACCCCGAGCACCAGGGTGAAGGTGCCACCGGCCAGGCCGTGCCCTTCGAAGGTGACCAGGCCGCCGGTCTCCATGCCCATGGCGCAGGCGTCCACCGGCAGGTCGGTGTCCACCCCGAGCAGGTCGACGGGCTGGCCGCCGTTGAGCGCCGCGGGCTGGCACTGGTCGGCCCGTGGTACGGCGGTGTCGAAGGTGACCGAATCGAACACCAGGCCCTGGCCGGGGCTGACGTCCACCGTGAGCTTGGGGTTGCCCACGTACACGGACGCGGCCGCTGGCAGGCCGAGGAGTGCCAGCGTGGTGGCGGGGAGGAGGGAGGCCGCGAGGCGGCCGGGATGGGTGTGGCAGAGCATGTCGGCTCCGGGTGTGGGTGGGTGTCCCCGGGGGCCCATCCCCACGGGGCACCTCCTCCTCGGAGCGGGCAGGGCGTTGTTGACAGCAGCCGGAGAAAAACCGAGGCTCTCCCCCCTCCCCGAGGCCCCGGACATGCCCGAGCCCAGCGTCTTCGACTACGTGGACTACCGCCGCTTCCTCCGGGACTGGCTGAACTGGAAGTGCGCCTCGCGGCCGGGCTACGGCATGGGGGTGTTCGCCATGAACGCCGGCCTGTCCCGGTCCACCCTCGCCAACGTCCTCGCCGGGCGCCGCCAGCCGACGCCGGAATCCCTGGACGGGTTCGCCCGGGCCATGGGGCTGGACGACGACGCGCGTCACTACCTGGGGCGCCTCGTCGACCTCTCCCGCGCCACCAATCTCGACGAACACGCCGCGATCCTCCGCGAACTGTTCGACCACCAGCGCTACGGCCACGGCCAGCGGGTGGACGTCGCGCAGCTCGAAGGGCTGTCGCGGTGGTACGCCATGGCCATCCACGAGATGGCCGGCCTGCCGGGCTTCGTCGCCGACGCCGACTGGCTGGCCGCACGGCTCCAGCCGCCGGCCGACCGGGACGAGGTCGCCCGGGTGCTCGACGAGATGCGGTCCGCCGGACTGCTCGACGACGATCCGGTCCACCGCCTGCACACCCCGCCGGAGGTCGAGCACCTCGGCGCCTACCGCCTGCACCAGTCGGCCATCGACGCCGCCAAGGACGCCCTGGTGGCGGTGCCCCACGACCGCCGCAGCTTCCACCTGGCCACCCTGTCGGTGCCCCGCGACAAGGTCTCGATGCTGTTCGACGAGCTGGAGGCCCTGGTCCGTCGCCTGCGGGAGCTGGCCGACGCCGAGCGGGCTGACGCCGACGCCGTGGTGCAGGTCAACGTCCAGGCCTGGCTGGCCGGGCTGGTGGGGGGAGAGGGCGAGCCCGACGCGGAGCGGTGAACGGTCGCAGGGGCTCCAACAAGTGTTTTCAGCTCCTGAAACACCCCTTGTCGACCGGGGCGTGGAGCGTCAGACTCCCCGTCACGTCGGGTGGCGGCCTGGCCGCCATCTTCGGGCACCCCCATCTTCGGGCACCCCATCTTCGGGCACCCCATCTTCGGGCAACACAGAGGGTGATCCATGACACAGCATCTCCTGGCGATGTCCCTCGGCCCCGTGCAGGGCTTCATCGCCGCGGCCCGCAAGGGCAGCGACCTGTGGGCGGGCAGCCAGCTCCTTCGTGAGGTGACCAGCGCGGCGGCCATCGCTGCGCTGGACGCTGGCGCCGAGCTGGTGATGCCGTCCGGGGACAAGGCTGCGCTGGCCCGGTCCGATCACCCCGTCTCCAACAAGGTGCTCGCCGTGGTGTCGGGCGATCCCGAAGCGCTGGCCCGCGCCATGGAAGGGGCCGCCCGCGACGAGCTGGGGAAGCGTACTGAAGCCGCCCTGAAGGCGGTGCCGCGCGATGGGGTGGACCTCGACCTCGCCCGCGCCCAGGTGAGGGAGCTGTTGGAGGTGAGCTGGGCGGCGGTACCCCTCGGGCCGGGGGACGATGCCTTCCGGGCCGCGGCGGCCGCGGTGGAGCACCTGCTGGCCGCCACCAAGACGGCCCGGGCCTTTGCCCCGGCCCCCGACCGCCCGGGACGCCCCAAGTCCAGCCTGGACCCGGCCCTGGAGAGTGTCATCAAGGACGACCGCCGCTATGCCCGGGGGCGCGAGAACCGGGCGGCGATGTACCGGAGGTTGAAGGTCCGGCCGGGCGAACGGCTGTCGGGCGTGGACCTGGTCAAGCGCTTCTGGGGCAGCGACGACATCGCCCGCGTCCCGTCCACCTCCCACGTGGCCAGCTACTCGCTGCGGCGGGCCTGGCTGCACGGCGACGGGGACATGCCGGCCCTGCGCGAAGCCTGGGATCGCTTCCTGGCCACCCTCCGACCGTTCGTCGGCAAGATGAGGCCCGGGCCACAGTACAACGACCCGGTGATGCGCGAGTGCGACGGCCACCTGCTGTACCCCGGGCGGCTGGTGGACCTCGGGCTGGAGGGTGACCCGCTGCGGACCTGCGAGGAGGCCCAGCACCGGCTGCTCGGCGACTGGAAGCGCATCCTGGGGGACCGCTTCCACCCCCTGTCGCCCTACTACGCGCTGCTCATGGGGGACGGCGATCGCATCGGCGCGGCGCTGGCGGCGCTGGGGAAGACCGACCGGCAGCGCGTCAGCGGCTACCTTACAGCGTTCGCCACCCGGGCGCGGAAGATCGTCCAGGAGCGCCACGGGCACTGCATCTACGTCGGTGGTGACGACGTGCTGGCCATTGTCCCGGCCCAGCAGGCGCTGGCGGTCGCCGTCGCGCTGCGCGACGCCTTCCGGCAGGAGGTCGGCGACCAGGCCGGACGGTTGCCGGGGGTCGACCCGGCGCCCACCTTCTCGGCCGGGATCTGCGTCGCCCACCACCTCGATCCCATCGCCGATGCCCTCGACGCCGCCCGCGCCGCCGAGTCCGACGCCAAGCAGGTCATGGGCCGCGACGCCCTGTGCATCACGGTGCGCAAGCGCAACGGTGCCCCGCGGAGTGTGGGCATGAAGTGGGCGGAACTGGGGGTCCTGGAGGAGCTGTTCGAGCTGCTCGACCGGGAGGGCGACGACGGGCTGCCCCGGGGTCTGCCCTACGCGCTGCGGGAGGTGGCGGCCCGGGTCCGGCCCGCAGACCCGAACGCGGCCGGGGAGGCGCAGCGCCGGCTGGAGCACAGCCTGGCCCGGGGGATCGCCCGGCAGAAGCACATCCAGGGCCGGGGGCTGCAGGTCCTGGGCCTCGACACCGATGCGGCGGATCCCCCTGCCGACTTCAGCCTGCTGGACCTCGCCGACCGGGTCGAGGTCGCCCGCACCCTCGCCGCCCTCGAAGGAGGTCGCGCATGACCGCGCCCATGAAGTCCTGGCGCATCGAAGCCATCGACCCGCTGATCTTCGGCGACGGTCGGCCGTTCAACGGCGCGCCGGGCAGCCGGCTCCGGTCCCTGCCCTGGCCGATGCCCCAGACGCTCGCCGGCATCGCCCGCACCCGGGCCGGCCTGAACGCCGACGGCGTGTGGGACATGGACCCGAAGGAAGCCCGTGGGATCACGGTGCACGGCCCCTTCCTGGTGGGGGAGGACGACCACGGCAGGGAGCCGCTGTTCCCGGCCCCCGCCGACGCCCTGCTGCCCGAGCCTGCCCGGGGGGCGGAGTCGGTGCGGCCCGGGCGGTTGGTGCCCCTCGAGGCCCCGGACGGCAGCGCCTGCTCGGGCTCCCTCGCCCCGGTGCACCTGCCCCGCCCCTCGCCGTCCAAGCCCTGGAAGAAGGCCCCGGCCCTGTGGCGCTGGTCGTGGCTGCGTCCCTGGCTGGAGGCGCCCGGCCCGGAGGCGCCCGACCTGGTCCTGCCGGTGGGGGCCGACCTGTCGATTCCGGAGGAGCCCCGCACCCACGTCGCCATCGATCCGAAGACCGGCGCGGCCTCCGAGCACATGCTGTTCATGACCACCGGCCGCCGCTACGACCGCGGCCCGGGGGACCTGCGGGTGTCCATCGGCCTGCGCACCGACACCGACCGGATCGCGGGGGGCGTCGGCCAGCTCGGCGGCGAACGGCGCTTCGCCCGGTGGGTGGAGGGCGACTTCCTGTCCGGCGTGGACACCCCCCCGGACGCAGTCCTGCAGTCGGCGGAGCGGGGATTCGTCCGGCTGGTGCTGGCGACCCCGGCCTTCAGCACAGGGGGCAGCGACCTGCAGCCGGCACTCGGCGATGCCGCCGAGGTCGTCGCCCAGGTCAACGGCCGCCCCCGGGTGATCAGCGGCTGGGACATGCACCACCGACGCCCCAAGCCCCTGCGCCGCCTGCTACCGGCCGGGTCGGTCTTCTTCCTGGAGCTCGGCGGCACTGCCGCCGACCGCCGCCGCTTCGTCCAGGACCGCTGGCTGCAACCGGTCACCGACGATCCCGACGCCGCCCGCGACGGCTTCGGCATCGCCCTGTTCGGCGCCTGGGACGGCGCCTTCCACCCCATGAGCACCTGAGGCCCCCATGCAGACCCGACTGGTCGTCGTCCACGCCCTCTCCCCGCTGCACGCCGGCACCGGGCAGGGCACCGGCCACATCGACCTGCCCGTCCAGCGAGACCGGGCGAGTCGCCACCCCCTGCTGCCGGGATCCAGCATCAAGGGCTGCCTGCGCGACCGCGCCAGCGGCACCCCTTCCATCCCGTCCCGCGAACTCGCGGTGCTGTTCGGCCCCGACTTCGCGGAGGAGTCCGACACGAAGGCGCGGGAGCGGGAGGCCCGGGGAAGAAACCGGCCCGATGGTGCCGAGGACAAGGCGCTCCCCAGCCACTTCGCCGCCGCCCTGCGCTTCTCGGACGCCCGGGTGGTCCTGTTCCCGGTGCAGTCCGATCGCGGCACCTTCGCCTGGGTGACCTGCCCCTACGTCCTCGAACGGCTGCGTCGGGACGTGGGCCCGGACCTGTCGGGGCTGACAGCGAAGTCCCGGGCCCCCGGCCCTGCGGCGGATGGCCAGGCCGCCGTGGCCAGCGACAGCGTGCTGGTCAGCGGCGGCAAGAAGGGAGAGGGGGGCAAGGTGATCCTCGACGGCCTCCCCTTCACCTCGACCGTCCCCGAGGGCTTCGACCGGTGGGCCGGCGACCTCGCCAGCCGGGTGTTCCCGGGGACCGACGCCCAGGCCGTCTTGTGGCAGGGGATGCTGCGCCGGCGCCTGTGCATCGTCGACGATGACAGCTTCACCTGGTTCGTCGAGCAGGCGACCGAGGTCCGCGCCCGGATCCGCATCAATGACGCCACCGGCACGGTGACGAACGGAGGGCTCTGGTACGAGGAGTGCCTGCCGGCCGAGACGGTGCTCATGGGGCTGGTCCAGCACGTGCCGCAGAAGGACAGTGACATCCGGCTGCCCCACGATCGGGCGTGGAGCGTCCTGTCGTCCCTGGTCGACACCCCCATGCAGTTGGGCGGCAAGGCCACCGTCGGCCATGGCCTGGCGAGGGTCCACCTCGTGGGAGGTGCCGGGTGATCCGCGATCATGCACGGGCGACGCTGGCCTTCCAGCACGTCCTGGCCATCAAGGAAGAACGCGACGACGGCTTCCAGAAGAAGTACCGCAGCATCTGCCTGAAGCTGCCCACCCTGGTCCACACCCAGGGCCTCGCTCCGGCCCTGCACTTCCTGACCGCCCGCGGCGACTCGGGCCAGTGGGCGATCCTGCCCCAGCTCTGCGAGCAGCTCGAAGCGGCGGGGCTCGTGACCCCGGCCCGGGGCGACCGGACGAGACACCTGCTGGAACAGGTCCGGGCCGCGGACCTCGCCACCCTGCAGGCCCTGACCCGCGAGACCCAGCGGGTGCTGACCTGGTACAAGCGTTTCGTCCAGGCCGAGCTGCGGGAACCGGATGACGACGCGGCCCCGGGAGGTCCGGCATGAGGAAGCTCGCCACGACACCCCCGGCCCTGTCGCTGCCCGACGTCGCGCCGGGGCGGTGGACGACGACCTTCACCGTCCAGACGCTGACCCCGATCTACAAGGGCGGCGCCAATCCCAAGGGCATCGACCGCGACCGGCCCTTCCGCGAGTCCAGCCTGCGGGGCCAGCTCCGGACCTGGTGGCGGGCGACCTCGCCGCTGACCGACGTGGCGGCGCTCCGGACCGCGGAACGCAAGCTGTGGGGCGGGGTCTTTGGCGACCAGGTGCAGGCCAGCGATGTTCGGGTCGGCTTCTCGCAGCAGCACAGTCGCCCGGCGCGCCAGGTGCCTGGCACCCGGTACGTGCTCTGGCCGCACAACCCGGACAAGGAGGACGCGCTGGCCTTCCACGCCGAAGGCGCCACCGCCCGACTGCGGGTGGAAGCATCGAACAATGTTCGGGGCGAGGTCGAGCGCGCCCTGTCTGCCTGGCTGCTGCTGGGTGGCCTGGGAGGGCGGACCCGCCGGGGTCTCGGCCGCGTCTGGCACGAGGGGTTCTCACCCCTGCCGCGCTTCTTCGGGTCGACCGACGACTGGCTTCGACAGCTCTGCGAGCTGGCGCCGCCCGCCGCCACGCGCGACTGGCCGTCGCTCGGGGGTGCCCGGGTGGTCGTCGGCCCGGTCAAGAACGACGCCCTCGCCGCCTGGAAGCACGCCATCGACATGATGCAGAGCGTGCGGATGTCGGGCTTCAACGGGCAGTCACCGCCCCTGCGGGGGGTGCCCCGGCCGGCCGCCCTGCGGTCGGACTTCCCCCAGATCGTCCAGGGCCAGCGGTTCACGTCGGCCCGGGCGGCACTTGGCCTGCCGATCCAGTTCCGGACGCCGCGCCAGCCTGGGAGGGACAGCTTTCACGCCACCCTCAACATCGTCCATGGCAACCGCTTCCCCAGCCCGGTGCTGTTCGCCCTGGTGCCCTTGCGCAGCCGGTACGCGCCGGCCTTCGTGGCGCTGTCCACGCCGTATCCGCGGGAGATCCAGGCGAAGAACAAGGCGAACCGCACCCCCGGCACCCTCGACCCGAGGGGGGTGGACCTGTTCATGGACGCCGCCGCCACCGGCTGGGACACCACCGTCCACTCGCTCGGAGGGACGCCATGACCACCCTCCTGCTGCAGGCCATCACCCCGGTACACGTCGGTGATGGCACCGCGGTCGGCTCCGTCGACCGCCCGATCCTCCGCGAACGGCACACCGGCTGGTCCACCCTGCCGGGCAGCAGCCTGAAGGGGGCGGCCCGGGCCTGGGCCGAGCGCGCCGACCGCGACGCCGACGCCATCGCCCGGATCTTCGGCCCCGACGACTCCTCGGCCGCCGGCCTCGTCCGCTTCGGACCCGCGGTGCTGCTGCTGGCGCCGGTGCGGGCGGCCAAGGGAGGGTTCCTGCTGCTGACCTGCCCCCTGGCCCTGGCGCGATTCGCCCGGGCGGCGGGGCTGGAGGCGGCGGTGCCGACCCCCGGTCCCGACGTCGCCCTGCTGGCCGGCAAGAGCGCCGACTGCGTGGTGCCGACCCGGGGGGTCGGCGACCACGTGGAAGGAGTGGTGATCCTCGAAGACCTCGCCTGGCCGGTGCGCCGGGACGAGGCGGTGGGTGACTGGGCCGCCCTGCTGCGGCAGTGGCTCGGCGACGACGCTCCCATGGAGCACCTGTGCGTCGTCGCCGACGATGTGTTCGCCCACGCCGCCCGGGCCTGGTGTGGCGTGCGGACCCGGGCTGCCGTGGATCCCACGACCGGCGTGGTCGAGGAAGGCAAGTTGTTCACCATCGAGGCCGCCAACCCGGACACGGTCTGGTGGTGCGACCTGTCCATGTCGCTGCGGCTCGGGGACGACCTGGACCCCTGGTCGGTCCTGCCGCCGGTCGGGCAGGCATGGACCGTCGGCGGTGGCGCGACCTATGGCCAGGGACGGATCTGCTGGCACCGGAGGCAGGCATGACCCACGATGAACTCGTCGCCGCGGCGCTGCTGT
>RFKJ01000140.1 GCA_003694325.1 Deltaproteobacteria bacterium | reverse complement strand
GGATCGACCGGACCGCTGCGTACACCGCGGCGCGGTAGCCCTCGGCCCGGGCGGTCTCCACGAGCCCGTCGACATCGATTCCGTCCCGCGACATGCGGGCCGCCTATCGCGTTGGACCTTTTCCGCTCCATGTGCGCATGATGGAGGTGAAAAGGAGCGAACATGGCCCGGGAACTCGTGATCCGCCATTGTGACACGGCCGAGGCGTGGCACGTCGCGGCACGGTCCACCCTCGACCGCCTCGACCACGCGGTGCGCACGACAATCGCCAGCGCGCCGGTGCAGACCATCTGGCGGCACTTCGTCGATGCCCTGCGGGAGCACTTCGCCGAGGAGGAGGCGATCCTCTTCCCCGCCCTCCGCGCCCTGGCCCGAGGCGAGCTGCCGGAAGGCGACGACTACCTGAGACAACTGGACGCGATGGAGGAGGAGCTGGACGGCGTCCGGCACCTGACGGCGACCCTGCGGCTGTACAGCCGCGAGCTGGGCCGGCTGGAGGATGACTTCCTCGAATTCGTCGAGGCGCTGGAGGACCACGCCCGCCGCGAGCAGGAGGAGCTGCTGCCCGCCGCCCGCCTCCTCATCGCCGAGCTGCACGGCATCCACCTCCTCCGCGACAGCCCCCCCGACAGCCCCGACTCCCGCACCGACCCGCCCCGGGCCGCCATCGACGAGATCGAGCGGTCCCGCTGAACCGGACTGCGGGGGTCACCGCCCGACCTGGCGACGCACCAGCGCCGCGTAGGCGCCATCGGCGGCCATCAGCTCGCCGTGGGTGCCGCGCTCCACGATCCGCCCCCGGTCCAGGACCAGGATCTCGTCGGCATCCTGGATGGTGCTCAGCCGGTGGGCGATGGCCAGCACGGTCCGGTCGGCCATCAGCCGCTCCAGCGCCTGCTGGACGGCCGCCTCGCTCTCGGCGTCCAGGGCGCTCGTCGCCTCGTCGAGCACCAGCAGCGGCGCATCCCGGAGCAGCGCCCGGGCGATCTGGATGCGCTGCCGCTGCCCGCCGCTGAGCCGCATCCCCAGCTCGTCGATCCGGGTGTCGTAGCCGCGGGGCAGCTCGACGATGAAGTCGTGGGCGTTGGCCGTCCGGGCCGCGGCCTCGATCTCCTCCTGGGTCGGCTCCCGGTCGGGCAGCGCCCCGAAGGCGATGTTGGCGCGGATCGTGTCGTCGAACAGGAAGCTCTCCTGGCTGACCAGGGCCACGTGCCGGCGCAGACTCTCCAGCGTGTAGTCCCGCAGGTCGCGGCCGTTGAGCAGGATCCGCCCGGCGGTGGGGTCGTAGAAGCGCAGCAGCAGGCTGGCCACCGTCGACTTGCCGGCGCCGCTGGCCCCCACCAGGGCGACCACCCGACCTCGCCCCACCTCGAAGGAGACCCCCTCCAGCACCGGCTCCCCGGGCTGGTAGGCGAAGCCGACGTCCTCGAAGCGCACCGTCGCCGCGTCGGTGTCCAGCACCACCTCGCCGTCGTCGGGCACGGCCGGCTCGGTGTCCAGCACCGTGAAGATGGCCTCGGCACCGGCCAGCGCCCGCTGGGTCAGGCTCTGGATGAGGGCGAGGCCCTTGAGGGGATCGTTGAGCATCGCCACCGCGAGCATGAAGCCGATCAGCTCGCCGGCGGTGATGATCCCGGCGAACACCTGCTGCCCCCCGTACCAGATGCAGCCCGCCACCCCGATGCTGGCGATGATCTCGACGACCGCGCTCGGAACGAGCTGGGCGGCGAAGGCCCGCAACTGGAGCTGGCGCTGGCGCTCGTTGGCCCGCTCGAAGCGCGCCTGCACCATCGCCTCGCGGCCAAACGCCTGCACCACCCGGATCCCGGTGAGCGCCTCGGTGCTGCCGGCGCTGAGCCGGGCCATGTTGTCCAGGCTCTGGCGCGCGGTCCGCCGCAGGCGCTTGCCGAAGCGGTCGATGGGGACGGCGATGAACGGCAGCAGCACCACCGCCACCACCGCGAGGCGGGGATTCATGGCGAAGGCGGTCCCCACCAGGACGACCAGGGTCAGGGGCTTCTGGATGGCGGTGACGATGCCCGAGACGCCGTACTGGACGTTGGTGACGTCGTTGACCAGCCGCGCGATGCGGGCCCCCACCGGCCGGGCCTGGTGCCACCCGACGTCGAGCTGCAGGTACTTGGCGAACAGCTCGCTGCGCAGCCGGGTGACGACGTCCCAGGCGATCCGCCGGGTCAACAACCCCCGGCCCACGGTGATCGTCCCGTTGATGGCGTACAGGCCGATCAAGGCGAAGGGCAGCAGGGCGAGCTGGGTGTGGTCCCGGGCGATGAGCACCTCGTCCAGCACCTTCTGGGTGAGGAACACCAGCGCCCCCGGGATCGCCGACTGCACCGCCATCATCACCAGGGCCAGCAGCAACCCGCCGACGTAGGGCCGGAAGTAGCCGAGCAACCGGCGCAGCGAAGGGCTCACGACGACCTCATGGCGACCCGGTTCCCTCCCACCGCAGCTCGTAGACCTGCCAGCGCTGCACGACCACCGGCCGGAGCGGGTCGGTGCCGTCGGCCCGCGCGGTGACGAGGTTCGGACCGCGGTGCTCCCAGTGGTCCTCCTCCAGCACGAGGGGCGCATCGCCCCGCCAGGGCCGAACATAGAGCAGGTGGGTCACCGGCGGGTCGTGGGTCAGTGGTTCGTCGGGGTCGAAGGGGGCCGGCCACAGGTCGTACTGGTCGGGTCGCCCGTGCCCCGGCAGGGCATGGGCCGGGATCCGGGCGTAGAAGTCGATGAGGGCGGCCTCCTGGTAGCGGGCGGTGATGACCGGCTCCACCCCCCAGGCGGCCACGCTGTCGGCGAGCACCTTGCCGGCACCGAGGCGGTGGCTGGGGTCCATGGGGATGTCGACCAGCGGGTGGAACAGGTGGACGGTCGCCGCAGCGGTCAGCATGGCGGTGGACCCGCCGGCGAAGCCCGCGAGCCGAGGCCACCGCCCCGTCTCCCGGGTCAGGGCGACGAGGAGGGAGAGCCAGGCCGGGGCCGCCCAGTTGGCCTCGCCGCCGGCGAGGGTCGCCACGACGAGCAGCGGCGCGGCCGTCCACCAGCACAGCCGAGCCACCCGGTCGAGGGGACGCCCGGGGAGCGGCGCCCGGGTCCCCAGCCAGGCCAGGGCGACGAGAAAGCCCACCGGCCCCACCAGCCCGGCCTGGGCGGCGAGGAAGGCGAGGCGGCCGGCACCGGCGGTGGTCTCCACGCCGGCGACGTGCCCGAGCTGGAACCGGATCGAGACGAAGTCGTGGGCGGCGTTCCAGGCGAGGTTCGGCGCGACCACCACCGCGGCGATGGCCACGGCCTGCAGGACCTGCCCGGCGCGAACGCGGCGCCCCGGGGGCTCCCCCAGTTCGGCGAGGAGCGCGCAGGGCAGCAGCAGGGCGCCGGTGTACTTGCTCAGGGTGGCCAGCCCGGCCGCCAGTCCGAGCAGCCGCCAGCGCCGCCCCGCCGCGGCCCAGAGCCCCAGGGCCCAGGCAGCGGCCAGCGGCGCGTCCGGCGTCGCCAGCACCCCGCCCAGGAACAGCAGCGGGGTCGCCCCGAGCAGGAGGGCGGCCAGCACCGGCCTGCCGGTCAGGGGCAGCAGGGGCAGCAGCGCCATCCCGCCGAGGATGGCCGGCAGCAGGCGCACCCCCAGCTCCCGGGGCCACCCCAGCAGCCCCCCCAGCGCATCGCCAGGGGCGATGATCCAGGCGATAATCGGGGGGTGATCGAAGTAGCCGGCAGCCAGGTGCCGGCTCCAGACGGTGTAGTAGGCCTCGTCGGCGACCACGCCGTGGCTGGCGGCCAGCCACAGGTGGGCCGCCACCAGCAGCAGCACCAGGGCCACCGCCACCGCCCGCCGACCCCGGGTGGCGGCCCCGCTCATCGGCCCCGCCGCGGTCCGGGGGCCAGGCGCCGGCCGATGCGCGGCACGGCCACCGCCGCCTCCAGGGCGATCTCCCGGCTCATCTTGCTGGCCCCGGCCCGGCGCTCGGTGAACACGATGGGCACCTCGACGACCAGCGCGCCGGCGGACACCGCCCGGGCCGTCGTCTCCACCTGGAAGGCATAGCCGCGGCTCTCGACCGCCGGCAGATCGATGGCCCGCAGCACATCGGCCCTCCAGGCCTTGAAGCCACCGGTGAGGTCGCGAATCGGCAGCCCCAGCCACGCCCGCG
>RFKJ01000139.1 GCA_003694325.1 Deltaproteobacteria bacterium | reverse complement strand
TGGGGGTGGGCGCGGCTCAGGGCTGCAGGTCGCTGGCGAGCAGGGTCCAGGTGTGGCGCTCCACGCCGGTCTCGTCGATCACGTGGACCGTGATGTAGGGGTCGCTGACCGTGGTGTCGATCTCGAGCCCCATGAAGCCGCGCATCTCCTCGCAAACCAGCCGGTCCGGCTCGCTGCTGTCGCTGCCGCAGGTGCTGGGTACGGGGTAGGCCAGGGAGCTGCTGGTCAGCTCGGGGAGCATGGCCCCGCCCGACCAGGGGGTGAGTGATCGCAGCTCCATGCGGTGGACATCACCGGAGAGGAACACGACGCCGCCGATGCCACGGGTGGCCAGCTCCTGCCGCAGGTCGTCCCAGGCGTCCGGGAACTCGCCCCAGGAGTCGGCGCTGCCATACGGCGTGAACTGGCTGCCACCGGCGACGAGCTTGAAGGTCGCGGTGCTCGCGTCCAGTCCCTCGACCAGCCAGTCCTGCTGAGCCTGGCCGAGCAGCGTCCCATCCAGCCCCCGGTAGTAGCGGTCGTCGAGGACGAACAGGTCGATGTCGCCCCAGCGGTGGGAGAAGAACACGCCCGGGGTGTCCGAGAGCCCCGCTGCCGGGTTGGCCCAATACTCCGAGAACACCCGCAGGGCGACGTCCTTGCCGGGTTCAGTGCCGTCGGTGTTGTTGCCGACGTAGTCGTGGTCGTCCCAGGTGGCCAGGATGCTGGTCTCGGCCAGCAGGGCCGAGCGCAGGGGGCGTTCATGCGCCCAGCGGTAGAACTGGCGCAGGGCGGACAGATCGTCGGTGTTGCCGTAGTGGTTGTCGCCGTCGAACAGGAAGATGTCCGGGTCCCAGGCCAGGATGGGGCCGAACACCGGCTGGTCGTCGTCCTTGCTGCACGACCCGAAGGCCAGGCGCAGGGTGGTGGGGCTGCTGTCCTTCGGCGCGGTGAACAGTTCCCAGGGGCCGTAGGTCTGCCCGAGGATCTCCAGGGAGTAGACGTAGCGTCGATCGGGCTGCAGGCCGACGACCTGGACGGTCTCGGTGAAGTCCCGGTCGGCCGTGGGGTAGCCGTAGTGGACGGGGGGCGCCTTGGCCAGCGCCGCTTCGTCCTCGGCCACCCGCAGCAGCACCTGGCGGGTGGCGTGGGTGCGGTACCAGATCCGGGCGTGGTCGGGACCGACGGCACCGACCAGGGGACCGTGGGTGAGGGGACTGTCGAAGATGGTGTCGCAGCCGCTGGTCAGCCCCTCCGGGTCTGTCCAGCTCATCACCTCGCCGCCACCGTCGCCCATCTCCACGTCGACCTGCCGGCAGTAGATGGGGTCTCCGTCCAGGGCGACCTCGAAGCCCACCGGCACCCACTTGTCGCCGCCGTCGGATGCCCGGACCTCGAAGCGGTCGAGGTCGGCACGGGACCAGGACAACCCCTCGAAGGCCACGACGTCGACGACGCCGGGTTCCAGGTCGTCCCAGTCGGGTTTGTACGGGTCCAGGCACAGCTCGTTTCCGAGCGCGTCCGCGCCGAGGCAGACCTCGATGCCGCCGTCGTTGGTCCCGTCGGTGGTGCCGGTGCCGGTGCGCAGGCCGAGGTGCAGGGTGTCCACGGTGTCCGGAAAGGCGGGCATGCCGGGATCGCGGCAGCCGTCGCCGTCGCCGGGCACGTCTTCGTCGATGTCGCCGTCGCAGTCCTGGTCGACGCCATCGCAGATCTCGTCGGCTCCGGGGTGGATGCTCGGGTCGGTGTCGTCGCAGTCGGTGGTGCTGTCGTAGCCGTCGTGGTCGTGGTCGCTGGTGCTGCCGGAATCGTGCGGTCGCCCGTCGACGCCGGTGTCGTGCGTGACGGTGGGGACGCTGTCGGTGCAGGCGAGCAGGGCGAGGAGAGGGAGCATGGCCCCTGCGTATCCCCTCGCGGTCGCGCCGGCTCAGCCCGGCCCCGGCCCCCAGCAGCGGACGGCAGGCGGAAGGTCGGCGTCGGTGAGCACCACCTCGACCTCGTGACCGTCGGTGGGCGGGGTGCCGCCCATGAGCCACAGGTTGATGTGGACGTGCAGGCCGTCGGCTTCGTCGGGGACGGCGTCGCCGGCGATGCGGGCGCCGGCGATGACGTAGCCGTCGTCGGGGGGCGTGTCGTAGTGGCCATGCAGGGACTGGAAGCGCACGACCCCCGCCGACCAGTCGATGCTGTGGGTGGTGTACGTGCCGTCGAGGCGGGTCACGAAGCGACGCAGGGTCAGGGGCCCGGGCGGCTGGACGACGTACTGGGCGTTGTCGGGAGAGAAGCGGTCACCCCAGCGGGCGAACTCGATGTCGATCTCGTGGTCGTCATCGGCGTAGAGGAAGGGCGCGAAGATGACGTTTTCGTCCAGCGTGTCCAGGGCGGCGTCGACGTAGAAGCGGTGCACCCCGAAGCCGGTGCAGGCGGTGGTGCTGACCTCTGCCGCGAGCCAGCGGCTGCCCTCGTGGCGCAGGGCGAGGTGCAGGGCGCCGTCGTCGTCCACCCACACGCTGTCGCTGCTGTCCGACCAGTGGTTGGGGCCGGGACCGGCGTCGCCGGACTTGACGGACCAGGCGCGGCCGGCCCACCAGATGGTGCGGGCCTGGGCGGGCGTGGCGGTGAGGGCGACGAGGGCGGCGGCGAGTGGGAGCATGGGGGGAGTGTAGCCCCCCTACTCCAGCCGCATGCGTCGGCGCAGCTCGGCCTGCTGTTCTTCGGACAGGCCGGCGTCGGACAGCGCCGCGTCGGACAGGGCCCGACGCTGCCGGTCGGCGTCGGCGGCAATGATCCGGAAGCCGCAGCCCTCGAACAGATCGGGCCAGGCCTGGTCCAACAGGGCGCGCGGGTAGTCGCGACACATGAACGGTCGGGAGTGGTAGCTGTCGCAGCGTCGGGTGTGTGGGTCGAAGTGCGTACAGTGAAACACGAGGGCGCGCCCGCGGCGGTCGGCCTCGACCAGCTCGAAGCCGTTGACCCGCCGCTGCCACCACACGAACAGC
>RFKJ01000138.1 GCA_003694325.1 Deltaproteobacteria bacterium | reverse complement strand
GCCGGATCCGGAGCGGCTTCGCCCTGCTCGCCCCCCTGGCCCTCGCCCTGTCCCCCCAGTTCGTCATCTGGAACGCCTCCGGCCTCGAGAACTCCCTGTACGTCCTGCTGCTCGTGGCCAGCCTGTGGCGGCTCCTCGTCGAGGCCGAGGTCGAGCGGGCCGGGGGCCGGGCCGCACCCGGGTCTGCGGTGCTGCTGACCCTGCTGATGATGTCCCGCCCCGAAGGGATGATGTACGCCGCCGCGGCGGTGGCCGGTCGGCTGCTGGTCGCCACCCGCACCCGGTGCCTGCGACCGCTCGGGACCTGGCTGCTCGTCCTGGTGGTGCCCTTCGCCCTCTACAACGGGTGGCGCTTCTGGTACTTCGGCTGGCCCCTGCCCAACACCTACTACGCCAAGGCCGGCTCCGGGGTGACCACCTTCCACCCATTCGGGTGGGAGGGCTGGGGCTGGAAGCAGGTGAAGAACTACTTCATCACCCACCGGCTCGTCGTCGCCCTGCCCCTGTTGCCCATCGCCATGACCGGCCTGCGGGGATGGCGCCGCGGCGTGTCCATCGCGGCCATCGCCTGGCTCAGCGTCGTGGTGCTGTGGGACGGCAAGGAGGGGCTCGGACCCGGCCGGATCCCCGACTTCTGGCGCGACATCCAGCAGCACTGGGACCACATCCGCGTGTGGTCGCTCCTGGGATGGGCGATCGTCGTCGGGCTGGTCAATTTCGGACGCCGGGGCTGGTTGGCCCGGGGCCTGCTGTGGTGCTTCTTCTGCGGCGGGATCTTCTTCCACGTCTACACCGGCCACGAGTGGATGAAGGCCTGGCGGTGGTTCAACATCATCGGGATGTCGATGTTCCCGCTGATGGTGGTGGGCCTGGCCGAGCTGCTCGACGGCATCCCGCTGCTCGACCGCCTCCTGCCGGTGCCGCGCAGCCGGTGGCGGCTCCCGGCCTGGACGCTCGCCGTCCTACCCGTGGCGGTCGCCTTCGCCAGCGTCGAGGTCCAGCGGACCATCGCCTTCGCCGAGAACCCCGAGACCAGCGTCCGGGACATCCACCGCCGTGTCGCCTACATGTCCTGGGTGCAGCGCCGCCTGGACCTCGACAATGTCACGCTCCTCGACGTGGACATGGGCGCCCACATGTTCTTCTCGGGCTGGCGCCTCCTCGACCAGGCCGGGCTCATCGACGTGCCCTTCGCCCACCATCGCAAGTACGACAAGCCGTTCATGCGCGAGTACCTGTTCAAGGAGCAGCGCCCCGACTTCGCCCACGTCCACAGCAACTGGGCCCGGGCCACCAGGATCCCCACCTACCCCGAGTGGAAGCAGGGCTGGCTCGAGATCCCCGGCTACCCCATCGGCGGGCGCAAGCTGCACGTCGGCAACCACATCCGCAAGGACCACCTCGTCACCCAGGGGGAGCAGTTCGACCAGCCCGACGTCGAGTTCGAGGGGGGTGTCCGGCTGCTGTTCGCCGACGTCCGCAGCCCCATCGTCCCCAACGGCGGCCGGCTCTACGTCCACCTCGTCTTCGACGGCCAGCGGCAGGCCGACGGCTTCCAGGTGCTCGCCTTCCTCGACGACGGCCAGGGCCACCGGTCGGTGGCCGCCCTCGACCCCGGCTACGGCTGGTACCCGCCCGAGGAGTGGAAGCGCCGGGACCAGGTCCACGGCTACTTCCGGATGCCCGTCGGCGCGGCCCTGCCCCCGGGCCGGTACCGGCTGGGGATCGCCCTGGTCGACGAGGCCACGGGGCGGGTCCGGGCCGTCCGGCAGGTGGATGGCGAGGAACCACCCGAAGCACCTACCATCTACCTCCCCGGCGAGTTCCTCCTGCCGGGGGTCGAGGTGGAGGTGACCAGCCTGCCCCGGGCTCTGGCCGAGGCGGTGGCCGACCACGAGGCGGCCATGGACGCCGCGGCCCGCGGCGACTGCGACCGGGTCTGGCCGCTGTTCAAGGACGCGACCCGCCACGTGCTCGCCGACACCGACTGGCGCGCCGAGCACGAGGGGGCCGTCCGGACCGCGCTGGCCCGGTGCCTGGCCCGCCGGGCGGACTCCGCCCGGGACCGCGACGCCCGGGCCCGGGATCTCGTCGAGGCCATGCGCTGGGACCACCGGGCGCCCGGCCTCACCGCCCGTACCCGCCCCCTGGCCGCCGAGCTGGTTGCCGAGGGAGACGCCTTCTTTGCCGCGGAGGACTGGGCCCAGGCCTATGACCGCTACGCGCTGGCGCTTCAGCTCGACCCCCGGCTGTCCCACGTCCGCCGACGCGCCGAGGAGGCCCGCGACTACAAGCTCGACATCCGTCGCCCCGGCGAGCCCTACCCGCCGCCCCGCCGTCCCCGCGGCTGAGGCTCCGAGCCCGGCAGATTCGAGCCCGGCAGAATCGAGCCCGGCAGCAGACCTCCGGGAGGCGGCCTCGCGGGGTTCAGCCCAGCAGGGGCCGCATGTCGAGTCCCCCGACCTCGACGAAGCTGCACATCTCGCGCAGGCGGGAGAACACCCGGTCCCCGACCCGGTCTCCGAGGGTCTGCGGCGATTCGTCGACCACCGCGAGGTTGACATCGCGGATTCCCGAGGCCACCCGCGGGGCGTAGTTGGTCGTCGCCAGCGTGGTCCGCATGGCGTTGTAGCGGCGGGAGATCACCTCGTCGATGATCGCCAGCTCCCAGTCGGTCACCCGCCCCTTGCCCAGCTCGTCGATGGCCAGGACCGGCACCTCGGCCAGCTCGCCGAGGAGTTGGGTGTCGCCCTGCCCCCGGCTGTAGCGCTCCTTGAGCTGTCCCAGCAGCCGGCTGAACTCGACGAAGCGGACCACGACCCCGTGGGCAAAGACCAGCTCCCGCAGGATCCCCACGAGCAGGTGGGTCTTGCCGCGGCCGACCGGCCCGTGGAGCACCAGCCCCCGGTTGTCGCGGCGGGCCGGGTCGAAGGCCTCCAGCCAGGGGTTCACCCCTTCGAGCAGTGCCCGGCGCTTGACCGGATCGTCGTGCTGGAAGGTGCCGGCGAAGAAGCCGTGGAGGGTCGCCTGGGCGTGCCGGGCCGGCACCTGGGCGAAGTGCCAGTGCTCGATGCGATCGGGAAGCTGCTGGCACCGGCATCGACCGGTCAGCGGGACGCCCCCCCGCACGACGGTGACCCGTCCCGAGCCGTGGCAGCGCGGGCAGACCGGCAGGCAGGTACACAGCCGGGCCACCGCCCGGTCCCCCTCCGGCTCGATGACGTAGCCGGCACCCTGGCAGCGTGGGCAGCCGTCCCGACCCTTCACCGGGGCCAGCTCCGGGGGAGGGGGCTCGGCCCCCACGGTCGCCGACGCCGCCCGGGACGCGGGCAGCGTGCCGGGCGGTCGGTCGGGCGGAGACGGCGGGCCAGGAGGAGTCACGTGCCGAGGCTATCCCACAGCCGGCGGGCAGACACGGCGGGAAGCTCCTGGCGGAGCAGGTCGCGGGCCACCTCCTCCACCAGCTCGTAAAACTTCGCCTCGGGCATGGCCTGCCGCACCGGCTCGAGCTGGGCCGCCGCCCGGGCCCGCAGGGCGTCGTGCCGATCCGCCGCCGCCTCCCAGGCCGCCTGGTGAAACGCGGTCAGGCAGCGCGCCGCCGCCCGGCCCAGCGCGTCGGGGTGGAGGGTTGCGGTGCGGGCGAGGGCCCCCAGCTCGGCCCGCAGTCGCTCGAAGGCGGGAAGAAGCTCCGCCGGGACCTCGGCGCGGTCCAGCTCGGCGAGGAAGGGAGCCAGCGGGCCGGCCACGGGCTTCCGGGGACCCGGACTGCGGGTGGACGGATCCTCCGACCCCTCCAGGGACGTCTCGCTGCCGGCGACGACCGGGCCCTCGCCCGCCCCGGAGGGCTGCGCCTTCGCCGCCACCTTCTCCACGGTGCGCCGGCAGGCCGCCAGCGTCAGGCGCGAGCGGGCCCGCTTCTTGCGACGACGCGCGGCCACCGTGTCGATGGCCGCCAGGATCGCCGGGACCGGCACCCCGGCGTCCAGCCACACCAGCAGCAGCCGGCCGTCGGCTCCCGACAGGAACGGCGCCCCGCCACGCACCGCCACGAGGTAGTCGGTCACCTCGGCGATCCGCGGATCGGGTTCGTCGCCATGGGATTCCGGTCTCGGGTCCTGCACCGTCGCTCCAATCGCGGTCGACCGGGGCGCCGTCAGGGCCCCGTGAAGGCTGCCCCCACCTGTCGGTCCGGCGGTTGCACCGGGGGGGGGCGGACACTATCCTCTCCGCCCCACGCGGGACCCCGCACCCAGGGCCGAACCCATGCTCCTCCATCCCACCCAGCGCCTGCTTCCCTTCCTCGGCCTCGGTCTGCTCCTTTCCCTGCCGGCCGCCGCCCAGGACGACGACTTCGACTTCCTCGACTACGACGAGGAGGAGACCGGCGAAGACGAGGGAGACGAGGGAGACGAGGCCGACGAC
The DNA here is from genome assembly GCA_003694325.1 of Deltaproteobacteria bacterium. Taxonomy (GTDB): domain Bacteria; phylum Myxococcota_A; class UBA796; order UBA796; family UBA2385; genus J125. Next base: position 1,871 of record RFKJ01000138.1, on the reverse strand, counting down.
GCGGGCATCCTTCCCAGCGACGACGAGGCCCTGCCCGAGGGGCAGACCGAAGACGACTTCGGGTTCGACACCGAGCCGACCGAGGCGCCCGAGGACTTCGACTTCTCCGAGCCCATCGAGGACGACACCGAGGTCGACACCGACCTCGAGGGCGTGGACAACGCCCGGATCTACCGGCAGAAGCAGGACGAGGTCGAGGACCTGCCTCCCGAGGAGGAGGCCATCGAGTGGGAGCGCTACCTGCGGGAGTACCCCAACAGCCAGTTCCGGTCCCGCATCGAGGCGCGCATCGATCGTCTCACCGACGCCATGTACAACTCCACCATCGAGACGACGGAGATCCGGGAGGAGGCGGGCAAGGCCGAGCTGCACTTCGCCCAGCCCTTCGCCCTGGAGAACATCGACCCCCGCAGCAAGATCCGGGCGGGGGTGGAGTTCGGCCTGCCCGGATACCTCGCGCCGATCCTCGACTTCGAGTACGCCTTCGTCCGCAACTTCTCGGTCCACGGCGGTGTCCGGGGCCGCTACGGCGGGACCAGCTTCGAGCCCGGCGTCCGGTGGGCGATGGTCAAGTCGGCGCGGACCCACACGCTGCTCACCCTCATCGCCGACGCCCGGGTCAACCTCAACCCGGCCTACGTCGGCTTCCGCCCGCAGCTCGCCTTCGGCCAGCGGGTGCCGCTGGACGACGACCTGTTCCTCGACGCCCAGCTCCAGGTCGGCACCGAGCTGGTCAGCTACGGCGTGTTCTCGCCGCGGGCCGTCGGCGGCGCCAACGTCTCCATCGCCCCCGGCGACACGGTGCGGTTCTACTTCGAGACCAGCACCTACATGAAGGACATGTTCTGGGACCAGGGCGGCACCTTCCGGTTCAACGTCATCAGCTTCGGGGTGAAGTTCCTCGAGCGGAACAAGAACCAGCTCGCCAGCCGCTTCGAGATCGGGGGGGGCGCCATGGCCCCCTACACCACCAACTACTGGTCCTTCCATTCCGGAGCCGTCGGGCTGGACGCCAACTACTACCTGAAGTGAGCGTCCCCGCCGCGACACGACCGGGCCCGGGGTTCAGACCCGGAGCGCCAGCAGGCGCGGCTCGGTGAACTCGGCGATGGCGTAGCGCAGCCCCTCCCGGCCCAGGCCGGATCGCTTGACGCCGCCGTAGGGCATGTGGTCGACCCGCCAGGTGGGGACGTCGTCGTGGATCACGCCGCCGACCTCGAGCTGGCGATGACACTGGAAGATGGCGCCGATGTCCCGGGTGAACACCCCGGCCTGCAGGCCCCAGGGACCGGCATTGGCCAGGGCGATCCCCTGGTCGAGTTCGTCGTAGACGTCGACGACCACCGCCGGGCCGAACAGCTCGCGCTGCACGAGTTCAGACGAGCGTGGCACCGAGTCCAGCACCGCCGGTCGCAGCATCTGCGGGCCCTCCCGCCCACCGCCGGCCAGGATGCGGGCCCCCTGGCGGGTCGCCGCCTCGATCCAGGACTGGACGCGGTCGGCGGCCTGCACCGAGATGAGCGGGCCGCTCACCGTGGCCTCGTTGCGCGGGTCCCCCCAAGGCACGGCCCGCTGGACGCGGTCGCGGAGGCGCTCCCGGAGGGCATCGGCGACATCGCGGTGGGCCAGGACCCGCTGGACCGAGATGCAGACCTGGCCGGCATAGGCGAAGGCCCCGTAGGCGATCCGCTCGGCGGCATGGTCGAGGTCGGCATCGGGCTGGACCAGGACCGGCGCCGCCCCGCCCAGCTCCAGCAGCACCCGCTTGGGGCCGGCGGTCGCCTTGATCTTCCAGCCCACGACGTCCGACCCGGTGAAGCTGATCACGGCGGGACGGGGATCGGTGACCAGCCGCGGGGCCAGCTCGCGGC
>RFKJ01000137.1 GCA_003694325.1 Deltaproteobacteria bacterium | reverse complement strand
CCTCGGGGAAGTCGGCGGCGTCGGGGCGCCAGTCCTCCCAGGAGCCGGCCGAGAAGTAGCAGATGACCGTCCGCCCCATCTGGTGCAGGGCATCGATGGTGCCCGATGCGCTGTCGAACAGGTCGAGGTCGACCATGTCCACGTCGGGCAGGGTGCTGGGATCGACCGGCTCGGAGAGCACCCACTGCCAGCGCGTGCCGGGGGTCGGCCGCCACGCCAGCGCGGAATCCATGGGGGTTCCGGCGGTGTAGTCGACGCAATCCCCCTCCCGTCCCTGGTTCCGGATCTGCCCTTCGGGGCAGGCTCCTTGAACGGGCGGGGTGTCGGGGTGGCCCCCACAGGCCAGGGCGAACATCAGCGACAGCGGCATGGCGGTCCTCGTTGCGGGCCCCAATCGTAGACATTCGCGGGACGGGTGACGGAGTGGACCGGGCGGACTCGGGCTCGACCGCCCGGCGAGCGTCGGCGGACCGGTCAGCGCTCGGGGGGCACGTCCGGCGCGCCGGCCAGCCGGCTGTGGAGGGCCAGCAACCAGGCCGCGGCCATGGCCGTCTCCTCGTCGTCGGGGCCGAGGACCCGGCCGAGGACTTCGACGGCCCGCTCCATGGCGGATGCGGCGCTCTCGATGTCGCCGGCGGCCTCGCACAGGCCGGCGAGGAGGATCAGGCTGTCGGCGGCGGCCGCGCTGTCGGGGCCGTGGATCTGCTGCACCATCCCGGCCTGTTCGCGCATGGTCGCCATGGCGCGCTCGTGCTGGCCCTGGCCGGACCACAGGCGGGCGAGGGCCGCCAGGGCATCGCAGGCGACGGCCGGCTCACCGGCGTCGCGGGCCCGGGCGAGGTACGCCTCGGCGTCGGCGTCCTGGCCCAGCTCCAGGGCGGCGCGTCCCATGTCCAGGTGCACCGCGGGCCGGTCGGCCTCGGACAGGCAGGGCAGGGCGCGCTGCCAGGAGTCGAGGGCCGAACGCCACCGGCCCTCGGCAGCCCGCAGGCGACCCCGCAGCCACCAGCAGCGCCCGGCCTCGGGACCGTCCGGGCCGGCGTGTTCCAGGCGAAGGGACGTGCATCGCTCCAGCCAGTGCGCCGCCGCGAGATCGTCGCCCCCGTCGATGCACAGTCGCACCAGGGCGTCCATGACCGCGGCCCGGCGAAGCGGGCTCGATGCCTCGTCGAGGGCCCGCCGCAGCAGCGTGTCGGCCTCCCGCAACCGCCCGGCGGACAGGGCGCCCTCGGCGTCAGCCAGCAGGGTGTCCGAACTCGATGCCATCGCACCTCCAAGCCGCTACGCTATCGTGCACCCGTCGTGCCGGGCCCGCCCCGGTTTCCCTCCTCCCCATCGTGCCCATGACCCGCGAAGTCAAGGTCGGACTCTTCGTCACGCTGCTCGTGGTGGCCCTCGGGCTGACCCTGTTCGTCCTGGGTGGGTCTTCGGACCTCCTGGAACGGCGCTACCACCTCAACGGCGCCTGGGAGGACGTCGGGGGCCTGCAGGAGGGGGCCACCGTGCGTCTCGCCGGCATCGACATCGGCGAGGTCAGCCGGGTCCAGGTCTCCGACGATCTCGGTGTCAAGCAGATCATGGTCGAGATGACCATCATGGACCGCTACCGCGAGCGGATCCGCAAGGACTCGGTCGCCCGCATCGACAACGTCGGGCTGCTGGGCGACAAGATGGTGGCCATCACCATGGGCAGCCAGGACCAGCCCGTCCTGGAGGATGGGGCCTGGATCGACACCGAGGCCCCCCTGGACATCGTCGAGTACAGCCGCCAGGTGACGGAGATCCTCAACAACACCGGCAGCATCAGCAAGAAGGTCGACCTGATGCTCGGCACCGACGAGGCGGCGGCCCAGGCCAGCCTGTCGGAGAGCTTCGCCCACCTCGAGGAGCTGATGCGGCGCGCCAAGACCGGGCCCGGCCTGGCCTACACCCTGGTCTACGACGAGCGGCTGCCGCACCGGGTGGACAACATCCTGGCCAACTTCGAGGGCGCCAGCGCCGACCTGCGGGACATGACCCGGGAGATCCGCAGCGGCGAGGGGCTGGCCCACGAGTTGATCTACGGGGAGGACGGCGCGGCCCTCGCCGCCGAGCTGCGGAGCCTCGCCGGCACCCTCAACGCGCTGGCGACCGACCTCAAGCGCGAGGACAGCCTGGTCCACGCCCTGATCTACGATCCCGAAAAGGCCCGGATCCTCGACGACCTGGCGGAGACGGCGGACGCCCTGGCCAACACCGCCCGGGCCATCGAGGACGGCGAAGGGACGCTGGGCATGTTGACCCAGGACCCGGCGCTGTACGAGGACCTGCGGGCCCTGGTGGGCGGAGCCCAGCGCAACAAGCTGCTGCGGGCCTACATCCGCCAGACGATCCGCAGCGGCGAGAGCCGCAACGCCACGCCCTGGGAGCCGCCGGAATAGGCCGGCATCGGATGGTCGTCGCTCGCCTGCTGTGGCCGCGCCTGCGGGGCACCCTCAACCGGTTCGTCCGGGGAGATCGGGCCACCCGGCTCGCCATCGTGCTCCTCGGGGCGCTGTTCCTGGTGTTCTGGGCGGGGATCTTCGGGTTGTTCGGCTGGCTGGTGGACGCCTTCTACAGCGTGGAGATCTTCGGCCCGCTGCTGGCCCGCAAGCTGCTGGAGATCATGCTGCTGGGGCTGTTCGCCCTGCTGTGCTTCAGCAACGTCATCACCGCGCTGTCGACCTTCTACATCTCCGACGACCTCGAGCTGTTGCTGTCGCTTCCGGTCAGTCGGGAGAGCTTCCACCTGTCCCGGCTGCTGGAGACCATGCTGCAGTCGAGCTGGATGATGGGGGTCTTCGGCCTGCCGGTGGCGGTGGCCTACGGCCTGGCCTACGACGCCGGGATCGACTTCTACCTGCTGCTGCCGGTGGTGGGGTCGGCGCTGGTGCTGTCGGCGGCGGCCGTCGGGGTGGGCACCGCCAGCGTGCTGGTCAACGTCTTTCCCGCCCGCCGGGTTCGCGAGGGGCTGGTCCTGGCGGGGGTGCTGGCGCTGGGCTTCGTCCTCGTCGTGCTGCGGTTGATGCGCCCCGAGCGGCTGGTCAACGCCGACGACTTCGAGTCGGTGGCGGCCTACGTCGCCGAGCTGCAGGCCCCGGTGCCGGTCCTGCTCCCGCCGCGCCAGGCCAGCGACGTCCTGGTGGCGGCCCTGGGTGGGCGCCCGATGCCGTGGTTGGAGCTGGGGATGCTGGTCACCGGGGCCATCGCGGCCATGGGGGTGTCGCGGTGGCTCACCGCCTGGCTGTACGACGCGGGGCGGGCCCGTACCCAGCAGGCGCGCGGCGCCCGGCTTGCCCGGGCGGGGTGGCTGGACCGGGTGCTCGACATCGCCACCCGCCCGCTGCCTGCGGGCTCCCGGGCGCTGGTCGTCAAGGATGTCAAGACCTTCGTCCGGGACCCCAGCCAGTGGACCCAGGGCCGGCTCGTCGGCAGCATCATCCTCATCACCCTGGCCAGCAT
>RFKJ01000136.1 GCA_003694325.1 Deltaproteobacteria bacterium | reverse complement strand
CCTCGGGGACGGGCCGCGGCGGGCCGGCGCGGGGGTGGATCCCGGTCATCGGGGACGGATAGGCTGCGCGGCCACGGAGGAGGAAGTCATGCACCTGCTGCTCGTCGTGCTGCTCGTCGCGTGTGGGGATGGGGCCGGGGACTCCGGCGCGGATGGAGGTGCCACCGATGGCGGCGCGGCCGACGGAGGTTCCGCAGATGGGGGCGGCAGCGATGGCGGCGCGGCCGACGGAGGTTCCGCAGATGGGGGCGCGGCCGACGGAGGTTCCGCAGATGGGGGCGCGGGCGATGGGGGCGGCAGCGATGGCGGCGCCGACTCGACCCCGCTGCCCGGCTACGGCGACATCAGCGGCGACTGCGACGTGCTCGACGACGAGTGGAAGATCCACGACCCGTTCCTCTTCGACAACGCCATCGACCTGGCCGGGCAGCCGACGAAGAAGGAGCTGAGCGAGGGCGGGCTGGAGGTCTACACCGACGGCAACCTCGGCGGCAGCTCGATCTGGTCGGAGGTGTTCGCCTACGAGCTGCTGTACCGCTGCGAGGGGGCGGCGCTGCTCAAGACCGAGGGGGAGATCGACTACCTCGACCCCGGCGGCAAGAAGACCGACCTGCTGGTCGAGATGGACGGACGCAAGGTCGGGGTGAGCGTCACCCGGGCCTACCACTACCCGCCGGAGGAGGGGTACTCCCTGGCCGAGGCCACCGAGCTGCTCGACGGCAAGCTCCGCGACATCCTGGTCAGCGCCGACAACGCCGCCCCGGCCGACGCCTGGGAGCGCTCGGTCCTCCACGTCTTCGCCTACGACGCCGACGCCGCCGACCGGGTCGCCGAGGCCTGGGAGACGCTGGATCCCGCGGTCCTCGACGAGACCCTCGTCATCGTCACCGTCTCCGACGGCGACGATGAATTCCTGTACTGAGATCGCGAATCCACGTCCGGGGCCGGCGTGTCCGGCCCGCGGCCGGCCGAAAGCGGCAGAGGGAGGCGCCGGCGAGCGATCGCCGAGTCCGGCTCAACGGCTGTAGACCTCGTACCGCTCGAGGTGGTAGCTGCCCATGGCCCGGACCACGACCCGGCGTTCGAGCCGCTGCTCCAGGGCGTCGAGGCTGTCGAATTCCTCGCCGTAGAGCAGGTCGGCGACGACGGGGTGGGCGTTGACGTAGATGTGTTCCCGCTGGGGGACCGCAGGGCCTCGCGCTGGATCTCGCGGAGGATGTCGTAGACGACGGTGGTCCGGCTGCGGGTGCTGCCGCGTCCATCGCAGTACAGGCAGGTCTCGCTGATGCTCTGGACGAGGTTCTCCTGCACCCGCTTGCGGGTCATCTCGACCAGGCCGAGGTCGCTGATCTTGAGGACGTTGGTACGGGCGCGATCGTTGCGCAGCTCCTCCTCCAGCGCCCGGTAGACCCGCTCGCGGTTGGCGGCCTTCTCCATGTCGATGAAGTCGAGGATGATCAAGCCGCCGATGTTGCGCAGCCGGAGCTGGTAGACGATCTCCTTGGCCGCTTCGAGGTTGATGGCCAGGGTGGTCTCCTCGAGGGACGACGAGCCCACGAACTTGCCGGAGTTCACGTCGATGGCGGTCAGGGCCTCGGCGTGGTCGATGACGAGGTAGCCCCCGGACTTCAGCCACACCTTGCGCCCCAGGCTGCGGCTGATCTCGGTCTCGATGCCGAAGGTGTCGAAGATCGGCTCCTTGCCCCGGTAGAGCTGCACCCGGTCCTTGAGGTTGGGCATGAAGTCGGCCATGAAGGCCTGGACCCGCTGGAAGACCTCCCGGTCGTCGATCACCATCCGGTCGACGTCCTCGTTGAAGGCGTCCCGAACCACCCGCAGCACCAGCCCATGGTCGGCGTGCAGGCACTTGGGCGCCCGGCTCTCGGCGCGGGCCTTCTGGATCTTCTCCCAGGTGGCGATCAGGTAGTCCATGTCCTGCTTGATCGCCGACAGGGGCTTGCCCTGGCAGACCGTCCGGACGATGAAGCCGGCCCCCTTGGGGCGGTGCTTCTCGACGAATTCCCGGAGCTTGCGGCGCTCCTTGTCCCGGTCGATCCGCCGGCTGATCCCGACGTGGTCGACGGTGGGCATGAACACCATGTACCGGCCGGGCAGGGTGATGTGGGTGGTGATGCGGGCACCCTTGGTGCCGATGGGATCCTTGGCCACCTGGACCATGATCTCCTGGCCCTCGCGGACGAGGTCCTGGATGGGCGGGTGGCCGGTGCGCGGCCGGCTGGATGGGGTGGCCTCGGCGACCGTCATCTCGGGATCGTCGACGTCCTTGTCCTCGATCCCGCCCTCCTCGACGAACTGGGGGTAGATGTCGCCGGCGTACAGGAACGCGGCGCGTTCCAGGCCGATCTCGACGAATGCCGCCTGCATGCCGGGGAGGACGCGGACCACGCGGCCGAGGTAGACGTTGCCGACGACGCCGCCCTTCTCTCCGCGGTCGATGTGCAGCTCGGCGAGGTGGCCGTGCTCCATCAGCGCGAGGCGGGTCTCCCTCCCGGTGCGGTTGACGATGATCTCGTTTGCCAAGGTGTGCTCCCTGTGGCCAGCACCGGCGCGTGCCGAGCCGCAGCCCCCGCTCCGCTCGGGCGGGCGGGGGCGCGTTCGAGCGGACGGGTCGGGTGGGCCGCGCCTGCGCGCGGCTGCGGCAGGCGGGTGCCGTTGGCCGGGTGGATCTGGTGGAGG
>RFKJ01000002.1 GCA_003694325.1 Deltaproteobacteria bacterium | reverse complement strand
GCCCGCCTGCACGCCCTGCCCCGCGAGATGTCGGGGGGGGAACAGCGGCGGGTCACGCTGGCCCGGGTCCTGGCCCTGGAGCCGCGACTGGTGGTGGCCGACGAGCCGACGAGCGGACTGGATCCCGATCGCCGCCAGTCGGTGCTGGAGGCACTCATCGGAAACCTGCCGCCCGACGCGGCGTGTATTCTCGTGACCCACGACATGTCTGAGGCTCGGGGCTGGTGCCACCGGGTACTCGCCATGCTCGCCGGTCGCGTGATCGAGGAGGTCGACCTGGCCATCGCCGAGCCCGTCCACCCCTACGCCCGGATCCTGTTCGATCCGTGGTCGGCCCCGGTGCCGCGGGGACCGCTGGCCTCCCAGGGATGCCCCTTCCGGCCCGACTGTGCGCTGGTGGAGGATGCCGGCGTGGCGCTGTCCTGCAGCGAGATCCTCCCGGTGCTCCGCCCGCTGCCCGGCGGCCCCCAGCCGGGAGACCGCGACCGGTCGGCGCGCCACCGCGTCGCCTGCCACGTCCTGGCGCCCAGCGACGACCCCACCGCCGATCCCACCGCCTCCTCCTCGGCGTCGGCCCGTTCCGACCTCCTGTCCACCGGCCATGCCTGATCCAGACGGAGCTGCCATGTCATCGAGATTCCTTCGCCCGGCTCTGTTCGCCGCCCTGTTCCTGGCGCTGTCGCCCCCGGTCCTCGCCGCGGACCGGGCCAACGAAGCCGAGCGCATCCGGCTGTCCGAGGAGATGCATCGCCTCGCGCGCCGCTCGGCCTGGCAGGGGGTGGAGGACGCCTTCGAGGAGCTGGTCGAGCTGGCCGAGCGCGGGGTGCCGGTGCCGGCCTCGGACTACCTCCTGGGCGCCGAGGCGGCGCGCAATCTCGGCAACATCCAGGCCGCCTGGGAGCGCCTGGTCGAGGCCCGCAAGCTCAAGCCGAGCCCGGAGATCACCGGCCGCATCGAGGCCATCGAAGCCAACTACGGGCGGGTGACGCTGAGCGCGGACAGCCGCTACGTCGGCGACACCCGGCTCGCCCCGGCCGAGATGCCGTTCGCCGCCGACCAGCGCAAGGCCATCACCTATGCGCAGGGTCGGCTCGTGGCCGAGCGGTCGTTCACCGGGATGCTGCCGGCGGGGGACTACACCTTCGGCCCCCGCAGCTTCACGGTGACGCCCGGCGCCGGGCCGGTGGTCGTCAAGCTCACCGAGGCTGACGGCATCCAGAAGGAGAAGGGCCTGGCCTTCGTGGGTCCCCGGGTGGACGTCGGGCCGGCGTTCACCGTCGCGGGCCAGCCCTCCTACCACGAAGGCGAGCTGCACCCGGATGGCTTCTCCGGCATGGGGGCCCGGGCCGGGGTCGGCCTGGAGCTGGGCATGCACAGCGGGTTCGGCGCCCTCGTCGAGGTCGGCTGGCATGGCGCCTTCGGCGGCAAGCCCGACCTGGCGGAGGATCCGGCCTACGAGGCGGACGGCAGCTCGCTCAACCTCGGCTTCGGCTGGCTCGCCGGGACCTGGCGGACCGGCGACTTCGGCCTGGCCCTCGGCCCGGTCCTGGCGGCCGGGATGGCGAAGTCGACGGGGCTCTCCGAGTACTGCAGCAACCAGTCCTGCCCGGGGATCGACGCCTCCGATCCATCGGCGCTGCAGTACCAGACGATGTCGGGAAGCATCGTGTCCTTCGGCGGGTCCTTGGGTGCGTCGATCGGATTCCTCGACATCGGAGGGCTCCAGCTCGGCGCCGGTCTCCAGCTCGGCGCGCAGTCGGACAGCGCGCGTCTCTACCCGTGGGGCCAGCTCGGCCTCACCCTCGCCCCCAAGCGGAGTGATGGATGATCTTCGGACTGCTCTTCGCCGCCGCTCTGTCGTCCGTGGGCGCAGCCGCCGAGATCGGCGTGGCGGCCCAGGGCCACGCGTCGAACCCGGCGTGGTCGCCCGATGGCCAGTGGCTCGCCTTCGAGATGAACACCTTCGGCGGTGAGATCGACCTCTACGTCGTCCGGATCCAGAACGGAAACGGCGTCGGCACACCCCAGAAGGTGAGCCTGCCCGGTGCGTCCTCGGCCTTCTCGGGCGGAGGAGGCATCGCCGTCAGCCCGACCTGGCATCCCAAGGGTCGCCTGATCTTCGAGGGCGCCAACAAGGGCAGCAGCGGTCGGCTGTACGACTGGGCGCCGGGGGGCCAGGGGGCCACCGAGCTGCTCAGCGCCTCCCAGATCCCCGGTGACCTGAGCTGGCCCACCGTGCGCCGGGACGGGCGCGCCATCGCCTTCGTGAGCGACGCCACCGGGCAGGGGGACCTCTATGTCTGGGATCGGTCGACCAACGAGGTGAACCAGCTCCTCAGCTCGCCGTTCAGCGAGTCGGCCCCTCGCTACGGGGCAGAGGACGAGCTGGCCTACAGCCGCAAGAACCGCGGCTCCGAAGACCTCTTCGTCTACCGGGATGGCCAGAGCACGCCGCTGGTCGGCGGGAACGGGGACCAGACCCGACCGGTCTGGGCCGGCTCTCACGTCGTCTTCTTCAGCAACGAGCGGGGTGCGGACCACTGGGACCTGGTGGTCTCGGCCGGGGTGGGCGCCAAGACGACCCTCGCCCGCGACGTGCGGTTGCCGGACCGGGCGGGTCCGGCACTGACGCCGGACGGGCAGTGGGTGGCCTACGGGATGGCCGACCCGGAGAAGGGCGACCGCATCGCGTTCACCCGGATCGACGGCAGCCGGACGGTGGAGATCCCCACCGGCCTGGTGGCCTGCGGCGAACCTGCGATCATCGACGCCGGGGGCCGCTGGTTCCTGGCGTTCACCGCCCTGCCGAGCGAGGGGTCGGACTGGCGCGGCCTCCACGTCATCGACATCACCGGCAAGCTGTAGCCGGCGGCATCGCCGGAAGGCGGGCTCGGCGCGTCAGGGGCAGACCCACTCGCAGGTCCGGTCGGTGATGAAGTTCATCGCCGAGGGCGCGCCGACGGCGTAGCCGTGCCCGATGTAGGTGTTGCTGGCGGCGAAGTACCAGCTCACCTCGGTGCCGCTGCCTTCGAACTTGATGCCGTAGGTCGTCGACCAGGTCTCCTCCCCGACGTACAGGCCGGAGGGGCAGGTGGTACGGGCCATGTCGATCTGGGCGCTGACCGCCAGGCCCATGTCGCAGGTGGTGCACTCACCAGGGGAGGTCTCGCTGGCGGTGGTGGTCCAGACCACGACGCAATCGCTGCTGCCGTTGGCGGTGCAGGTGTCGTTGGCGTACAGCCGCCACTCCTCCTCGCCGACCCAGCGGTCGCCGCTCTCGATCTCGTAGGTGCCGAGGAACCAGGCGCTGACGCCGCCCAGCGGCTTGCCCGACAGCTCCTCGCAGCCGCCGGGGGAGATCTCGCCCTCGAGGGAGGGAAGCTGCGAGGCCGCGCCGCTGCCGCCGAGTTCGCTGCTGCCGGAGTCCGCGCCGGTCGCGCCGTCGCCCGTGCCGGCGCCGCCGAAGTTCTCGCTGCAGGCGGACAGCAGCAGGATGGAGGCGAAGGCGGCCAGGGCCGGGGGTGCAGCTCGCATGGTCAGAACCACTTGCACTGGTGTCGGGTGACGTAGTTGAACCGGCTGGTCTGGCCGTCGGTCTGGTGGTAGCCCTGCCCCAGCAGCTTGCCGGAGCCGGCGAAGTAGACGTAGGCGACCCCGTCGCTGCCCCGCTGCACGTCGTAGGAGACCTTGAAGCTGCTCTCGCGCTTGACGAGGTCTTCGGGGCACGTGCTGCCGGTGAGATCGGCGCTGGCGGTGAGGTCCAGGCCGAGGTCGCAGGTGCCGCAGTGTCTCGGCGCCGTGGTGACGCCGGTCATCAACCAGCGGACCTCGCAGTCGGGGCCGGCGTCCCAGTGCTTGGATGCCAGCAGCTTGGGGTTGGCGTGCAGCAGCCAACGCTCGGTGCCGGTCACGGTGGAGCCCTGGATCTGGAACTCGCCGATGAAGTGGCTGTCGGCCCCCTCGTTGCCCGGGCCGTCGGCACAGGCGTCCACCTCGAGGTCGGCGCTGAGGTCGGGCAGGCCGGCCGCGTCGTCGGGGGGAGCCGGGGCGACCCCGGTGGGCGGCGACGACGGGGGCGCCGGTGCGGTGGACGCGGCAGCGGGGGGCGCGGCGGCGGCCGGCGGCGAGTCGCCGGCCGATCCACATCCCGCACCGCCGGTCAGCAGCAGCAGGGGGAGCGCAAGGGTCGCAGGCAGGCGCATGGAAGGACCTCGGGTGCGGGGTCAGGAGGATACACCCAGGAACCACCCATCCACAGGTCTGGAGGGTCCATGACGGCCCGCATCCTGCTGTCCGTCGCCACCCTGGCGTGCCTCGCGATGCCGGCCCGGGCGTCGGATCTCGAGCTTGGCACCGTCACGAACCCCGGTCCCGACGAGCAGCCCGCCCTGTTCGTCACCCCGGCGCGGGCGGTCCGGGAGCTGGAGATCCTGGTCGAGGCGGGGGGGCGGGAGTGGCACTTCCTGGAGCACGGGTTGCCGGCCGGCGAGCGCCAGCGCTTCGCGTGGGATCGCGACCCGGCGGTCACCCACGCCGTGGCCACCATCCGGGCGGAGTTCGAGGATGGCGCCGAGGAGGCGCTTTCGGTGCCCCTGGACTACGTCTACAGCGAGCCGCTGTCGGTGGACCTGTCCAACGCGGTGGCCGATGTCGATCGGCGGACGCTGACGGTGGAGGTGACGGCGCCGGTCCGTCGAGCGGACATCGTCGCGACCGGGGCCCACAACGTGGTGTTGGACCGACGCACGGTGGCCGTCGAGGGAGGCCCGGGGCCGGTGAAGGTCCCGTGGGTCGGAGACCCGGCCGATGTCGTCCTCCTCGACGTCACCCTGCGAACGGATGCGTCGGGCGAGGGAGGTGCCTGGGCGCGATTCACCTACTCGCCGTGGTTCCTCGACATCCCCCACGACGACGTGGAGTTCGAGACCGATCGGGCCGAGATCCGTCCCTCGGAGGAGCCGCACCTGCAGCGGACCCTGGACCAGCTCCACGAGGTCCTCGACAAGTATGGCGACGTGGTGCCGGTGAAGCTCTACATCGCGGGTTGCACCGACACCGTGGGCGACCGGGCCCACAACCGGGAATTGTCCCTGGCCCGGGCCCGCAGCATCGCGACCTGGCTGCGGACGCACGGCTACGACGGCCCCATCTACTACTGGGGGTTCGGCGAGGACCTCCTCGCGGTCCCCACGGCAGACGGGGTGGACGAGCCGCGGAACCGGCGGGCGCTGTACATGGTCGGGGCGAATCCCCCGCCCCCCAGCTCCGGCATTCCGGCCGTCCCGTGGCGAGCCCTGTAGGGGGCCGCGTCCACCGGCGGGCCGGTGGCGCCGCCGCCCGAGGCTCAGCGGCCCGGTCGCTCAGCGGCCGAGGTAGACCAGGCCGACCATGAGCTGGTGCTGCTGGTCGAAGACCCGGGCCCGATCGATGCCGAGGTCGAATTCCATGCTGCGCACGCTCAGCTCGATGGCGGCGCGGAGGGCGAGGGTGTCGATGACCGCGTGGTCGACGGCCAGGCCCAGGCGGGTGTCGACGGGCCAGGGCGCGAAGGTCTCCGACAGCTCGACGTTCACCAGGGTGTCGCCCAGGTCCACGTCGACGCCACCGCCCAGGCGGGCCCCGGCGACGGTGGCGGCGATCATGTCGGCCCCGGCGGCCTTGGTGGGGTCGTCCTCCCGGAAGTAGTCGTAGCTGAACAGGGGCACGCGGAAGGCGGCGACCTGGGCCAGGGCGAAGGGTGTCGCGCGGCTGCCGAGCGGGAAGGGCGCCCGGATCCCCGCCGCGAGTTGCAGGTCGAGTCGGGAGAAGGAGGTGCCGATGACGTGGTAGGTCTCGCCGCGGGCCTGGACCCGCAGGTCGGCGCCGACCGGGAGCCCGTCCGGATGCACCCGGGCCCGGACGTCGATCCCCGGGGCGCCCAGCGGATCGCCGGCAAACAGGTCCCCCTGTCGGCTGGTGATCCGGCCGGGGATCCCGTGGTCCCCCTCGACGGCCGACTGGCTCCAGGCATGGGGCACGGTGCCGCCGGCCACCGACAGGCGCAGCCAGGGTTCGTCGTCCTGGAGGCGGACCGGCGCCTCGTCGACCCGGGTGATCGCCTGGGAGTCGCCGGCGGCGGCGCGGGCGACGGTGACGCTGGCCGGGAACAGGGTCGGGGGTGCGGTTCCACCCCCGGCGAGGATGGCCCGCGCCTGTCGCACCCGGTCCGGGCCGCTCCCCACCGGCGCGGAGAGGGGGGGATCGGCGATCAGCACCACGGCGGTATCTTCGCCGCCTCCGGCGTCCAGGCGCAGGCGGGGCAGCTCCGGGCCGTCGTCGACGGTGAACCGAACGGCGGCGCGACCGTCCCGGCCGGCGACCACTCGGCTGGCTCGCAGCCGCCCGCCGGCCGCGGTCGGGGTGAACGCGGTGCGGGGGATCGGCAGGCCGGAGGCGTCGAGGGCGGTCGCCCGGACCACCACGCTGCCGGGGCGCGACGACAGGGCCGGCGGATCGGCCCAGGCCACCACGGTCGCCGGCGGGCCGGAGCCGGCATCACCGGGTTCCACCACGGTGAGGGAGAGGTCGTCCCGCGACTGGAGGAGGCGGGCGGTGAGGGTGTGGTTCCCGGTGTCGGTGGGAACGGTCCAGGCGCCGCTGTACAGGCCGTCGGCCACGAGCTGCAGCGGTCCCACCCCGTCGACCGTCGGCCCGCTGCCGGCCGTGCGGGGGCGGCCGTCGTCCTCGATGACCACCGCCTGGACCGGGACCCGGGCGCCGCCGGGCAGTCGTTCGGGGAGGGGAAGCAGGGCCACGGTCGGCCCCT
>RFKJ01000135.1 GCA_003694325.1 Deltaproteobacteria bacterium | reverse complement strand
TCGGCGGCAAGGGCACCACGGTCACCATCGACTTCGTCAACACCCCGGTGACCGACCTCATCAAGTACTTCGCCGAGATCACCGGGCGCAACTTCCTCCTCACCGACGATCTCAAGGGGGAGGTGACGATCATCAGCCACAAGCCGGTGACCGTCGGCGAAGCCTACGAAGCCTTCCTGTCGGCCCTGGAGAGCGTCGGGTACACCACGGTCACCGTCGGCCAGCTCACCAAGGTCGTGCCCACCGGCGACGCCTCCAGCTCCCCCCTGCGGGAGTACTACGGCGGCAACATCCCCTACACCGACAACTACGTCACCCAGATCATCCAGCTCGAAAACGTCAGCGTCGGCGACGTCAGCGGGGTGGTCAAGGAACTGGCCGGCAGCAAGGCCAAGGTCATCGCCTACTCGCCGACCAACACGCTCATCATCACCGACAGCGCGGTCAACATCCGGCGGGTCTACCGGATCGTCAGCCAGCTCGACGTCGCCGCCCCCAGGTCCCGCCTGGAGATTATCCCGCTGCAGAACGCCCAGGCCAGCGAGGTCCAGCGGATCATCGAGGAGATCTACGGCGGCGACAGCAGCAGCAGCGCCAACAGCAACACCACCACCAACGACCGGAGCAATCGCCGAAGCAGCAGTCGGCGCAACCGGCGGAGCCGCAACCGGGACACTCCGGCCAGCTCGTCGGCCTCGTCCACCACCGTGGGCAAGGAAGGCAACTTCATCGACAAGATCATCACCGATGAACGGACCAACTCGCTCATCGTCCTGGCCAACGACGAGGCGATCCAGGCGATCATCGACCTCGTGGCCCGGATCGACATCGACGTCGATCCCCAGTCCCGGGCGCGGATCCACGTGGTCTACCTCGAGCACGCCAAGGCCGAGGATGTCGCCAGCGTGCTGTCCAACCTCAGCGAGAACAGCAGCAGCAGCCGCCGGTCGGGCAGCCGCAGCAACCGCACGACCCAGAGCGGCCGGGGCTCCCTGACCCGGGGCGGGCGGGACGGGGGTCGGCCGGCCCTGCCCGACGCCGAGGAATCGCCGAGCGCCGTGGCGGCCCTGGACGGGGGGGTCCGGATCACCAGCGACGAGAACACCAACTCCCTGGTCATCGTCGCCACCCCCGACCAGTTCGAGATCCTCTCCCAGGTCATCAAGAAGCTGGACATCCGCCGCAAGCAGGTGTTCGTCCAGGCCGTGGTGCTGGAGATGGCCAGCGACGACACCTACGAGCTGGGGCTGGGGGTCCACGGCGGCATCCCCAACGAAAACGGTGACGGGGGCTTCTCCTTCGGCTCGGCCCAGCTCGGCGGCAGCTCCCTGGGGCTGTCCCAGGACTCGCTGAGCGGCCTGGCCCTCGGCGTGTACGGACAGAGCTTCGAGGTCAGCCTGCCCGACCTCACCGGCAGCGGAACGTCCACCACCCTGAGCATCCCGGCCTTCGGGGTGGCACTCAACGCCCTGGCGTCCAACTCGGCCGTCGACATCGTCGCCACCCCCGAGATCCTCACCATGGCCAACGAGGAGGCCAAGATCGTCGTCGGGCGCAACGTGCCCTTCCCGGTGAGCACCGGTCGCGACAACAACGGCCAGCCCATCGTGAGCTACCAGCGCGAGGACGTGGCGACGACCCTCAAGGTCACGCCCCAGATCAACGAGTCCAACTTCGTGACCCTGGAGCTGTTCCAGGAGGTCACCGAGATCGAGGAGGACAGCAAGGGCCTCGACGTCACCTCCGCCGGCTTCATCACCAGCAAGCGCTCGGCCGAGACCACGGTGGTGGTCCACGACAACCAGACCGTCGTCATCGGCGGGCTGATCGGCAGCACCGACACCCACGTCGAGACCAAGATCCCGATCCTCGGCGACCTGCCGCTGGTCGGCAACCTGTTCCGGGGCAAGCGGGACGTCAACCGCAAGACGAACCTCCTCATCTTCCTGACCCCCCACATCATCGACGACCCCGCCGACCTCGAGGAGGTCTACCGGATCAAGTGGGCCCAGCGCGAGGAGTTCATCCGCCGCTTCTACGGGAAGTCCAAGGAGGAGCAGGAGGCCGAGCTGGCCCGGCTGCTCCGCTACAGCATGAACCGGGTCGACCAGCCGAGCCCCTGGCGCACCAAGCCCGAGTCCCACGGCAACACCGAGATCATCGGCGGCGGCGACGGCGGGGTGGTGGTCGAGGGCACCACCGCCACCATGGACGACCCCGGTCCCCAGGCCCTGCCCGGCGCGGCCGCGGAGCCGGCCGCCACCGACGAACCCGACGGCACCGAAGCCGGTGCCCTGCCCACCGGCGGCGACGCCGGCGGGCGCTGAGGAGGGGCGCGTGGGGATCCGACGGGCACCACTCGAGGAGCTGCTGGTCCGCCAGGGCATCGAGCCGACCCTGCTGGAGCAGGCCCGCGAGCAGGCCGAGAAGGCGGGCACCGGGCTGGTCGAGGGGCTGGCCCGGACGCCGGGCATCGACGGCACGGCCCTGGCCCGGACGCTGGCCGAGCAGACCGGGCTGCCCCTGCTGGAGCGGGTGGACGTCGACCGCGTGGACAGCGAGCTGGTCCGCAAGCTGCCCCTCGGGCTGGCCCGGGAGAGCGGGGTGCTGCCCCTGTGGGAGGAGGAGGGTGCCGTGCTGGTGGCCATCGCCAGCCCCAGCTCCCTGACCAGCCTCGACGACCTCCGGCTGCTGTACGGACGGCCGGTCCGCCCGGTGATCGTCTCCCCCACCGAGCTGCGGCAGGCGACCAACCAGTCCTACGACAAGGCCAGCCAGACCGCCCACGCCGTGATGGAGGACCTCAACGAGGAGGTCGTCGCCGAGACCGAGGACCTCCAGCTCGCCGAGGACCTCCTCGACGATCCCAACCAGGCCCCGATCATCCGGTTCGTCAACTCGCTGCTGACCCAGGCCACCAAGGAGCGCGCCAGCGACATCCACATCGAGCCCTTCGAGAAGGAGCTGGCGGTCCGGTTCCGGGTGGACGGCGTGCTCTACGAGGTCGTCAAGCCGCCGCCGCGCCTGCAGGCCTCCATCGTCAGCCGGGTCAAGATCATGGCCGGCCTCAACATCGCCGAGAAGCGGATCCCCCAGGACGGCCGGATCCGCACCCGGATGGCCGGCCGCGAGATCGACATCCGCGTCTCGACCATGCCGGTCCGCCACGGCGAGCGGGTGGTGATGCGCCTGCTGGAGAAGGGCAGCGTGTTCAGCCTCGATGGCGTCGGCATGGACCCGGTGACCCTGGCCCACTTCCGCAAGCTCATCCGCCTGCCTCACGGCATCATCCTGGTGGCCGGCCCCACCGGCTCGGGCAAGACCACCACGCTGTACTCGGCGCTGTCCGAGATCAACACGCCCGACAAGAACATCCTGACCATCGAAGACCCCGTCGAGTACGAGCTGCGCGGGATCGGCCAGACCCAGGTCAACCCCAAGATCGACCTGACCTTCGCCAGCGTCCTCCGGGCCCATCTCCGCCAGGACCCCGACATCATCCTGGTGGGCGAGACCCGCGACAAGGAGACCGCCGACAACGCGGTGCAGGCATCGCTGACCGGCCACCTCGTGTTCAGCACGATCCACACCAACTCGGCGCCGGCCACCTTCACCCGGCTGATCGACATGGGGGTGGAGCCCTTCCTGGTCGCCTCCTCGCTGGTGGCCGTGCTGGCCCAGCGCCTGGTCCGGCGCCTGTGCGAGGCCTGCAAGGAGGAGTACCGCCCCAGCGACGAGGAGCTGCGCGACGTCGGCATCGACCCGCGGCAGTTCACCGGGCCCCTGTGGCGGGCCCGGGGCTGCCCGGAGTGCAACAACAAGGGCTACCGCGGCCGGATGGGGATCTACGAGCTGCTCATCGTCAGCGAGCGGATCCGGGCCCTGGTCACCGCCGGTCGCGACGCCGGCGCCATCCGCAAGCAGGCCATCAAGGAGGGCATGCGGACGCTGCGCGATGACGGGATCGCCAAGGCCATCGCCGGCGCCACCTCCCTCGACGAGGTGATGCGCGTGACCCAGGACGACGTCATCGAGCTGGACTGAGCCCGCCTCCCTCTCCTTCACCCTCC
>RFKJ01000134.1 GCA_003694325.1 Deltaproteobacteria bacterium | reverse complement strand
GTCTTCGGCAGCCTGGCCCTCCAGATCCCGCCCCAGACCTCGACCATCGCCAGCCACCTCCCCAAGGCGGTCGGGGCCGCCTTCGCCATCCCCCGCGCCCGGCGGCTCGGCCTGCCCCTGCCCATCCCCGCCGACAGCGTCGTGGTCTGCTCTTTCGGCGACGCCAGCAGCAACCACGCCTCCGCCAGCAGCGCGTTCAACACCGCCGCCCTGGCCGACCACCAGCGACTGCCCTGCCCGATCCTGTTCGTGTGCGAGGACAACGGCCTCGGAATCAGCACCCGCACCCCGCAGGGCTGGGTGCGGGCCCGGTTCCAGGCGAAGCCGGGGATCCAGTACTTCGGCGCGGACGGTCTCGACATCGTGTCGACCTTCGACACGGCCCTGGCCGCCGTCGAACACGTGCGCACCACCCGCCGGCCCACCTTCCTGCACCTGGAGGTCGTGCGCCTGCTGGGCCACGCGGGGTCGGACGTCGAGCAGCTCTACCGGTCCGCCGACGAGATCGGCCGGACCGAGGCCCGGGACCCGGTCCTGGCCACGGCCCGGATGCTCGTAGCCGAGGGCTGGCTGCAGCCCGCCGAGGCCCTCGCCATCTACGAGGAGGCCCGCGCCCGCTGCCGCGCCCTGGCCGAGGAGGCGACGCTCCACCCCAAGCTCACCTCGCGGGAGGCGGTCGTCGCCCCCCTGGCCCCCGTGGACCCCGACCGGGTGGCTGCCGAGGCCGATCGGCAGCCTCCGGCCGAGGCCCGGGCTCGGGCCCACGCGCCGCGCCTGCCGGAGGAGGACCGGCCGCGCCACCTGGCCATGCTGCTGAACCGGGCGCTCAAGGACGCCCTGCTCACCTGGCCGGAGATGCTGGTCTTCGGCGAGGACGTGGCCGAGAAGGGCGGGGTCTACCACGTCACCAGCGACCTGAAGAAGCACTTCAAGGTCGGTCGGGTGTTCAACACGCCCCTGGACGAGACCAGCATCCTGGGCCTGGCCCTGGGGGCCGGACAGCTCGGGATGCTGCCCGTGCCGGAGATCCAGTACCTGGCCTACCTGCACAACGCCATCGACCAGCTTCGGGGCGAGGCCGGGAGCCTCCAATTCTTCAGCCAGCGCCAGTTCCGCAACCCCATGGTCGTGCGGATCGCCTCCCTGGCCTACCAGAAGGGCTTCGGCGGCCACTTCCACAATGACAACGGCGTCGGGGCCCTGCTGGAGATCCCGGGGCTGATCGTGGCCGTGCCGGCCCACGGCCGGGACGCCGTCGGGATGCTGCGCACCTGCCTGGGCGCGGCACGGGCCGAGGGCGCCGTCTGCGCATTCCTCGAGCCCATCGCCCTGTACATGACCAAGGACCTCTACGACGAGCGGGACGGTCGCTGGAGCTTCCGCTATCCACCGCCGGGCTGGCACCTGCCCCTGGGGACGGTGGGCGTCTACACCCCGTGGGCCGAGGACCTCGAGGCGCCCTGGACCGGCGATGCGCCGCCGCCCCCGGCCACCGGCGGGGACCTCACCATCGTCAGTTTCGCGAACGGGCTGTGGATGAGCCTCCGGGTGGCGCGCCGACTCGCGGCCGAGGGGCATCGCTGCCGGGTGGTGGATCTGCGGTGGCTCAAGCCGCTGCCGCTCGCCGCGGTGCTCGCCGAGGTCGACGCCACCGGTCGCTGCCTGGTGGTGGACGAGTGTCGCGAGCACTCCGGCGTCGCCGACACCCTGGTCAGCCACATCGTGCGGGCCCGCCCCGGGATCCCGGTCGACCGCATCATGGCCACCGACTGCTACATCCCCCTGGGTCCGGCCGCGAACCTGGTGCTGGTCCAGGAGGACGACATCGAGTCCGCCGCCCGGCGGATGCTGGCTGGAGGTGCCGCATGACCCGGTCCCAGACCCCGCTCCGCGCCCTGGTCCTGTGTCCGGGACGGGGCTCCTACCAGCGCGACAGCCTGGGCTCCCTGGCGGGCATCGAGTCGCCGGCCCTCGACGTCCTGGACGGCTGGCGCCTCGCTCGCGGACAGCCGACGGTTCGCGAGCTGGATGCGGCCGAGCGGTTCAGCGCGCGGCTGCACATCGCCGGTGAACAGGCCAGCCTGCTCACCGCGGGGATCAGCCTGGCCGACCTCGACCAGCTCGACCCCGATCGCATCGAGGTGGTCGCCGTCTGCGGCAACTCGATGGGCTGGTACACCGCCCTGGGCTACGCCGGCGCGCTGTCGCTCCCCGACATGGCCTGCCTCGTCGACACGATGGGGGGCTACCAGGCGCCGGACCGCCTGGGGGTCGTCGGCGGGCAGCTCGTCTACCCGCTGACCGACGAGACCTGGCACGTGGACCCGGCGCTGCGGGAGGCCGTCGACGCCGCCGTCGCCACCATCCCCGACCTGTACTGGTCGATCCGCCTCGGCGGGCAGGCGGTGCTCGGGGGAACCGAGGAGGCGCTGCGCGCCGCCCGCGAGCGGCTGCCGCCCCGGGTCATGGGCGACCGCGAGTTTCCCCTGCGGCTGCCGCTGCACTCGGCCTTCCACACCCCGCTGATGCGCCCCACCGCCGACCGGGCCGCCGAGGACCTCGCCGAGCTGGGCTGGCAGGCCCCTCGCCTGCCCCTGGTGGACGGCTTCGGCCGGGTCTGGCGCCCCCGGTGGGCCGACCCGGCCGGCCTGCGCGACTACACCCTGGGCCCGCAGGTGACGGAGACCTTCGACTTCACCACCATGCTGGCCACCGCCCTCGGCGACTACGGGCCCGACGTGGTGATCCTCCCCGGTCCCGGCAGCAACCTCGGCGGCGCCATCGCCCAGGTCATGATCGCCCGCCGGTGGAAGGGGCTCCGCGACCGCGACGACTTCCTCGCCCGACAGGCCAGCGACCGCCCGGTGCTGATCAGCCTCCGGCGCCCCGAACAGCGAGGGCTGGCCTGCCGCGACGCCGCCCGGAGCACCCCGTGACGCCGCTCGCCTCCCTGCTCACCTCGATCCTCACCCTCAAGGAACTCGACCGGGCCGGCTGGCGGCGCATCGGCATCGACCACCCCGAGTCGGTGGCGGCCCACTCCTGGAGCATGGCCACGCTGGCCCTGGCGCTGTGTCCCCCCGAGCTGGACCTGGAGCGGGTGCTGGCCCTGTGCCTCCTCCACGATCTGCCGGAGGCCATCGTCGGCGACATCACGCCCCACGACGGCATCTCGGCCAATGACAAGGCCGACCGCGAGCGCAGCGCCGCCGCGGCCCTGTTCGCCGGGCAGCCACGCCTGTGGGCGCTGTGGGAGGACTACGAGCAGGACCGGAGCGAAGAAGCCCACTTCGTCCACGAGCTGGACAAGCTCGACATGGGGCTGCAGGCCCTGT
Organism: Deltaproteobacteria bacterium; assembly: GCA_003694325.1. Lineage (GTDB taxonomy): Bacteria > Myxococcota_A > UBA796 > UBA796 > UBA2385 > J125. The sequence continues at coordinate 1,316 of RFKJ01000134.1, read as the reverse complement.
ACTACGGCGCGGTCACCGACATCGACACCGGCGAGTTCCTCCACAACGCCCGCAAGCAGCTCACCCGGGCGGACCTGGTGGCCGTGCTGGACGCGGCGACCTGGGGCTGACCGGCGGCCCGGCGCGGACCCGGCGAATCACCGCCCGGGGCCCGCCGAAACGAGGGTTCGGCACCTCGGGTGCCCCGCCGTCCCGGCCGCTGTCGGCGGCCGTGGGCCGGGGGCAACGACGGCCATCACCCCGGAGGCCAGCCCATCGGGCGCCCGCCGAGCAGGTGGACGTGCAGGTGGAAGACCGACTGCCCGCCATCGCGACCGACGTTGGTGACCAGTCGGTAGCCCCCCTCCTCCAGGCCCTGCTGACGCGCGATCTCGGCGGCGACGAGCAGCAGGCGTCCCAGCAGCGCGGCATCCGCGGGGCCGGCCTCGGCCACGCTGACGATGGGCTTCTTGGGGATGACGAGGATGTGGGTCGGTGCCTGGGGGTTTACGTCTCGGAACGCGAGCACCTCGTCGTCCTCGAAGACGATGTCGGCGGGGATCTCGCGGTCGATGATCTTCTGGAAGATGGTCACGGGCGCTCCTTCCGATGGGATCCGCGGGGATCCGATCGGCGGATCAATAGCGCGCCGTGAGCGGGAGCACGAGGATGCCGTCCTGGTACTTCGGGCCGGCGACGATCACCGTGCCGTTGCGGTTGACCGACATGGTGGTGTCGAGGAGCTGCTTGCCGCGGGCCCCGCTCACCTGGACCCGCACCCGCGCCTTGCGCTCGTCCCGTCCCAGCAGGGTGACGGTGACCTTGCGACCGCCGACCACCGAGAACTGGGCCTTGCCGCCGAGGGCGGTCTGGGCCCGCTGGGTGTCGAGCAGCTCGTAGCCGGTGAACCGCAGGTGCGACAGGTACCGGGTCAGCGAGCTGAGCTGCGGGTCCACCCGGCTGTGGGAGGAGGTGGCGTAGACCACCCGGATCTGCATGTCGACCTTGGCCTTGACCGGCTGGGAGACCGGCGGCTTGGGCGGGGGCGGCTTCCCCTGGGCCAGGGCGGGAGCAGGGAGGGCGGTGCACAGCGCCACCAGGCCGGCGAGGAGGGCGGAGAATCGAGTGCGACTCATAGCGTGGTACCTCCGTCATCCCCCGGCGGGCCAAGCTCGTCGATGTAGATGATGGTCGGTGCGTTTTCGTCGATCTGGAGCACCTGCACCATCACCTCGTCCCCCGCCGACAGCTCTTCGATGTCGACGTGGTTGATCGGGGCCAGCTCGAAGGCGAGCTGATCGGGGTCCAGGGTGGTCGTGCTGCCGGTGAAGAACAGG
>RFKJ01000133.1 GCA_003694325.1 Deltaproteobacteria bacterium | reverse complement strand
GGGCGCGCCGGGAGCAGCGGCCCCGTCGGCGGGGTGGGCGGCGCCCGCAGCGGGCCGGTGCCGCGCCCGGGCCGGGACATCCACCTCCGGGTCGACGTCCCGGCCTCCATCGCCGAAGCAGGCGGCACCGTCACCCTTCGCTACCCGCGCCTGCGGCGCACCGAGGACGGCCGCGGCAGTACCCGCTACGACGAGATCCACGACCTCCGGGTGCCCCCGGGGACCCGCCATGGCAGCACCTTGCGGGTGCCGCGGATGGGAGACGCCGGCAGTGGCGGCGGCCCCTACGGCGACCTCGTCTGCGACATCACCGTCGTCGCGGTGGCCGCGGGGAGCGCGGGGGCCGAGCAGCGCGCCCGGGGGGTGCGTCGCGATCGGGACGCCGGGCCGGCCGACCGTGGTGGCCGGGCGGATGCCGGCGCCGGCGGCTCGGCGACCGGCGACGCGGAGATCGTGGTGATCTCGGTGGTGGAGGCGCTCCTCGGCGGGCGGGTGCGGGTGGAGACCCCCGCCGGCCCGGTCCACATCACCGTGCCGCCCTGCACCGATGGGGGCACCCGCCTGCGGTTGCGCGGCCGCGGCGTCGGGGGCGCCGATCACTACGTCGAGCTGCGGATCAAGACGCCGGCCCGCCTCGACGCCGAGAGCCGCGCCCTCATCGAGCGGTTCGCCGAGCTGAACCCCGAGGAGCCGGGCTGATCTTCGCGGCCCCGGCCCGAACCCTGTCGGACCGGTTCGGGGTTTGCCGGGAAGTGTTCGATTTCAAACGGATCGGGCGGGCTCCAGGCCCAGATCCAGCACCTCGTCGACGGTGTCCACCAGGCGGATGTCCAGCTCCTGTCGGACCTGGGCAGGGACGTCGTCGAGGTCCCCCTCGTTGCGCCGCGGCAGCAGGACCACCTGGACCCCGGCGCGGCGGGCGGCGAGGACCTTCTCCTTGATGCCGCCCACCGGCAGGACCTTGCCCCGGAGGGTGATCTCGCCGGTCATGGCCAGCTCGTGGCGGACCCGGCGGCCGGTCAGCAGGCTGGTGAGCGCCGTCAACATGGTCACCCCGGCGCTGGGCCCGTCCTTGGGGATGGCCCCGGCGGGAACGTGGAGGTGGAAGTCCCAGCCCTGGAAGTCGGCCGGCGTCAGCCCGAGGCTGTCGGCCCGGCTCCGGAGCAGCGACAGGGCGGCCTCCACCGACTCCTTCATGACGTCGCCCAGGTGGCCGGTGAGCTTGAGCCCGACGGCCTTGCCGTTCCCGGGGTAGCGGGTGGCCTCGATGAACAGGATGTCGCCCCCGGCGGCGGTCCAGGCCAGCCCGATGGCGATGCCGGGCTGGTCGGCCCGCTCGGCCAGCTCGGGGAAGTGTCGCGGCGGACCGAGGAGGTTCCGGACATCGTCGAGGGTGGCGACGACCTGGGGGCTGTCGTCGCCTTCGACCACCCGGCGGGCGGCCTTGCGGTGGATGGCCGCCAGCTCCCGGTCGAGGTTGCGCACCCCGGCTTCGCGGGTGTAGCGCTCGATGAGGGTGACGATGGCTTCGTCGGTGATCTCCAGCAGCCCCTCCTGCAGCCCGTGGGCCTGCATCTGGCGGGGGACGAGGTGCTGGCGGGCGATCTGGAGCTTCTCCTCCTGGATGTAGCCGGGAATCTCGATGATCTCGAGGCGATCGTGCAGTGCCGCCGGGATGGGATCGGCGAGGTTGGCCGTGCACAGGAACAGCACCTGCGACAGGTCGAAGGGCACGTCGAGGTAGTGATCGCTGAAGGCGCGGTTCTGCTCGGGATCGAGCACCTCGAGCAGGGCCGAGGAGGGGTCGCCCCGGTAGTCCCGCCCGATCTTGTCGATCTCGTCGAGCACGATGACCGGGTTTCGGCTGCCGGCCCGCTTGAGCGCGTGGATGAGCCGGCCGGGGAGGGCGCCGACGTAGGTCCGGCGGTGGCCGCGGATCTCGGCCTCGTCCTTGACCCCGCCCAGGCTGACCCGCTGGTAGTCGCGTCCCAGCGCCCGGGCGATGGACCGACCCAGGCTGGTCTTGCCCACCCCGGGCGGGCCGAGGAAGCAGATCACCGGGGATTGCCCCGTCGGGTTGAGCTGGCGGACCGCGAGGTGCTCCAGGATCCGGTCCTTGACCTTCACCAGCCCGTAGTGGTCCTCGTCGAGGACCTGCTTGGCGTGGCGGAGGTCGGCGTTCTCCTCCTTGACGGTCTTCCAGGGCATGCTCAGCAGCCAGTCGATCCAGGTGCGGGCCACGCTGTACTCGCTGGCGTCGGGATGCATCCGGCTGAGGCGTCGGACCTCGCGGAGCACCTCCTCGAGGTGGTCCTCGGGGATCCCCGCCTCTCGAACCCGCTGCTCGAGCTGGGCGGCGTCCTCCCAGGCGCCGCCGTCCTCGCCCGGCTTGCCCTCGCTCAACTCTGCCTGCAGGCCGCGGATCTTCTCGCGGATGAAGTAGTCCCGCTGCTGCTTGTCCATGGTCTGGACGACGGTCTGCTGGACCTTCTGGTCCAGCCGGCGCAGCTCGCGCTCCCGGGTGACGGCCACCAGGGCGTACTCCAGCCGCTCCGCGACGTCGGTCATGCCGAGCAGCTCGACCTTGTCGGCCCACGGCAGCGTGAGGTTGCCGATGGCCAGGTCGGCGAGTCGCCCGGGGGCCATGTCCAGATCGGCGATGCGCACGAGGGCCTGGTGGTGGCTCTTGTCGTCGGAGACGAGGCCCCGGAGCTGCTCGCGGAGCTGGGTGGACAGCAGGTCGAGCCGCGCGGGGTCACCGGGGAGGTCGTGGAGGACCCGCCCGACAGCGGCCAGCCCGGCATCGGGGTCGGGGCGCATGCCGTGGACCCGGACCCGGTGGATGCCCTCGACGAGGCAGCGCACGGTCCCATCCCCCAGGCGCACCAGCTTCAACACCTGGGCGGTGCAGCCGACATCGTAGAGATCGTCGGGGGTGGGGACGTCCAGCGCGGCGCGCAGGGGCACCGCCAGCAGGGGTTGGCGGCTGGACAGGTGCAGCTCGACGGCGGCAACCGCGTCGGGCGGCTGGACCTGGAGGCGCGTGATCATGCCCGGGAAGATGACGGTGTCACGCAGCGGGAGGACGGGGAGCAGGCGGGCCATGGCAACCGACGGAGGCAGGCGGGAATGCGGCGTGCGCCCGGCGCGGCGGGCGCGCAACGGGCGGACGGGGAGCCGCCCTGTTTAACGGGTAGAGCCCCATGGCGGGCTGGAGTATCCTGCCGCTCGCCATGTCCTCCGGCCCCCTCTCCCTGCCCGCCCGCTTCGGCCGCTACGAGCTGGTGGACCACATCGCCACCGGAGGCATGGCCGAGGTCTTCCTGGCCCGCAGCTTCGGGGTGCAGGGCTTCCAGAAGCACGTGGTGGTCAAGCGGCTGCGCCCCGGCCTCGCCCAGAACCCGCGCATGGTGCAGCTCTTCGTCCAGGAGGCCCGGATCAGCGCCGGGCTGGTCCACCCCAACATCGCGCAGATCCACGAGCTGGGGACCGTGCGCAGCGGGCCGGTGGACAGCCACTACATCGCCATGGAGTACGTGCACGGCCAGGACCTGACCCGGGTGCGGCGGGCGCTGCACGAGCGGGGTCGGACCCTGCCGGTCGACCTGGCGCTGTACTGCGCGGTGCGGGTGCTGCGGGCGCTGGCCTACGCCCATGAACGCGCCGACGCCCACGGTCGACCGCTCGGCCTGGTGCACCGCGACGTCAGCCCCCACAACGTGCTCGTCAGCTTCCAGGGAGAGGTGAAGCTGGTCGACTTCGGCATCGCCCGCCTGGAGGGGGACGTCGTCCAGAGCCAGCTCCCCGGGGGAGGCAAGTACGCCTACATGTCCCCGGAACAGGCGTCCGGGTTGCCCCTGGATGGACGCAGCGACGTCTTCTCCGCCGGGATCCTGCTGTGGGAGCTGCTGGTGGGGCACCGCCTGTTCCAGCACCCCGATCCCGACGAGAAGCTGCGCCGGGTCCGGGCTGCCGAGGTCCTCGACCCGGGCCTGGAG
>RFKJ01000132.1 GCA_003694325.1 Deltaproteobacteria bacterium | reverse complement strand
GCCGGCGGCCAGCGTCGCCGCCACCGTGCGGGCCAGCTCGGCCGCGGTGAACGGCTTGCGGATGAGCTGGACCCCGGTCCCCAGACCGTGCCGGACCGAGGCGTCGTCGGTGTAGCCGGTCATGAACAGGGCCCGCATGTGCGGACGGAGCGGCCGGGCCCGCTCCACCAGTTCCACCCCGCTCATCATGGGCATCACGATGTCGGTGAGCATCAGGTGGATGGGCGCCTCGTGGCGCTCGCAGATCAACAGGGCCTCGCCGGCGTTGGAGGCCACGAGCACGTCGTAGCCCTGGGACATCAGCATCCGACGGGTGGATTCCCGGACCTGGCGATCGTCTTCGACCACCAGGACCGTCTCCTGGCCGTGGAGGGTCTCGGGCTCGTCGAAGACGTCGACCTCGTCCAGGCTGGCGTGGCCGACGAGGGCCGGCAGCAGGATGGTGAACCGCGTCCCCCGTCCCGGCTCGCTGTCCAGCATGATGTAGCCGTCGGCCTGCTTGACGATGCCGTAGACGGTGGCCAGCCCCAGCCCCGTCCCCCGGCCGACCTCCTTCGTGGTGAAAAATGGTTCGAAGGCCCGCCGACGGGTGGTCTCGTCCATGCCCACGCCCGTGTCGGCGACTTCGAGCACCACGTAGACCCCCGGCTCGAGTCCCGCGTGCCGCTGTGCGGTGGCCTCGTCGACGTCGCGCAGCGCGGTGGACACGTGCAGCTCTCCACCCCGGGGCATGGCGTCGCGGGCGTTCACCGCGAGGTTCATCAACACCTGCTCGAGCTGGCCGGGGTCGATCAATACCGGGCGCAGCTCGCTGGACAGGTTGGTCCGGAGCTGGATGTCCTCGCCGATGAGTCGGCGCAGCATCCGGGTGATGCCGTGCACCACCTCGTTGACATCGACCCGCAGCGGCTGGACCACCTGCTGGCGGGAGAAGGCCAGGAGCTGGCTGACCAGGCGGGCCGAACGCTGCCCGCCGTCGATGACCCGCTCGATGTCCTCGGCGGCCTGGCTGCCGGGCTCGAGTTCGTCCTTGACGAACCCGGCATAGGCCAGGATCGCGGTGAGGTAGTTGTTGAAGTCGTGGGCCACGCCACCGGCCAGGGTGCCGAGGGCCTCCAGCTTCTGGGCCTGGACGAGCTGGGCCTGGAGCTGCTCCCGGGCCTCGCGTTCGGCGCGCTCCGCGGTGATGTCCCGCCAGGCCCCGACATAGCGGTCGGGCTGCCCGTCGGACTCGGCGCGGGCCACGTCATCCTGGACCCAGCGGTAGCTGCCGTCCTTGTGGCGGACCCGGTAGACGTGCGAGATCGTGCCGGTCTCCTTCAGGCGCCGGTTGTCCTCCCGCAGCCGTTCGGCGTCCTCGGGATGGACCACGCCCTGCCACCAGCCGGGTTGGAGGCACTCCTCCACCGACCAGCCGAACATGCGGGTGATGTTCTGGCTGACCCAGGTCGCGACCAGCTCGTCCCCATCCTCGACCAGGGAGTAGACCACCGTCGGGCTGGAGGCGAGCAGAAGCTGCAGCCGGGCGTTGCTGGCCGACAGCTCCGCCCGGGCCCGGGCCTGCTCGCTGACATCGCGGGCCACCCCCTCCACCGCCACCGGCTCCCCCCGGCTGTTGTGCAGGACCCGGTGTCGCAGCTCCAGCCACACCGGTTCCCCGTCGGCGCGGGAAAACCGCAGGGTCGCTTCCCCGGGCTGGCGCTCCTCGCCGGACAACAATGCCTCCAGCACCGGCCGGTGCTTGTCGTCGACGAGCTTGTGCCATGCCTCGGGGTCGGCGTAGTGGGCGTCGGGCGAAATACCCAGGATCCGGGTGGCGGCCGCGCTGACGTACTCGAAGCCGATGTCCCAACCCAGGCGATAGCGGAAGATGATGTCGGGCATCCCCTCGGCGAGACGCTGGTAGCGGCTCTCGGCGGCCCGGGCCTCGCGTTCCGCCAGCCGCATCGGCGTGAGATCCCGGCAGATCGCCGACCAGCCCAGCCCGCCGGACAGCCGGGTGAGGGTGACGGCGACCTCGATCTCGAATCCGTCCTTGCGACGGGCGATCCCCTCGAAGACCTCCCGCTCGCCCACCCCGAGGGCGGCGATCCGCTCCCGCTCCCGGTGATGGTGCTCCTCGGGGATCAGCAGGGTGAACGGCTGTCCGACCGCTTCCTCCGACGTGTAGCCGAAGATCGCCGTGCAGGCCGGGTTCCAGCTCGCGATGCGCCCGTCGGGCGCGATGCCCATGAGCGCGTCCATCGAGCTGTCGACGATGGCGGAGAGACGGCAGGAGGCCTCCTCGAGCTTCCGGTAGGCGCGCTGCAGCTCCTCCAGCCGCCGCTCCAGCTCCTCGACGAGGTAGCGGTTGTACAGGCGGAGCTCCTCGGAGGGGCCCTCCGGTGGCGGGGCCACCGGCAGGATCCCGCCGGTGGATTCCTCGGCGGGATCTGCGGCGGAACCGCCGGCGGAACCAGCGGCTCCTCCCTCCTGCGCGGCCGCCAGGACCCGCTCGATGACGGCCATCAGCTCGGCGGGCTCGGCCGGCTTGCGGACGAAGGCGGCGGCGCCGAGTTGCCGGGCCCGCTGCGCGTCGTCCTCCTCGGTGTAGGTGGCCGAGTAGATGATGAACGGGATGTCGGCCAGCGCCTCGTCGGCGTGCCAGGCACGGCACAGCGCATAGCCATCCATCTCGGGCATCAGCAGGTCGCTGACCGCCAGGTCGGGTCGTCGGCGCGCCGCCTCGGCGAGGGCCTGCTCCCCGTGGGTGACCTCGATCACCTCGTGGCCATGCGCCTCCAGCAAGGTGCGCAGCAGGTACCTGCTGGCCTCCCGGTCATCGACGATCAACACGCGGGGCATGGCGGGCTCCGGTGGTGGCAAAGCTCCCGCGGAGGATGCTCCCCCGGTGGATGCGGTCGCGACATCATAGCGACCCGTCCCCCCAGGCCGGCAACCGCAGGGTGAAGCGGCTGCCCCGGCCCACGGCGCTGGACACGGTGAGCTCGCCGCCCATGGCCCGGGCCAGACCCCGGCTGATGGCCAGGCCCAGGCCGACTCCGTCGGCGCGGCGACCGCGACCCGGCAACCGGTGGAAGGGTTCGAAGATGGCGTCGCGCTGGTGCGCCGGGATCCCCGGCCCGGTGTCGGCGACCTCGGTGATGACCTGCGGGCCGTCCCGGGCGACGCGCAGATCCACCCGCCCCGCCTCGGTGTACTTGATGGCGTTGTCCAGCAGGTTGTGCAGCACCTGCTCCACCCGGCGCGCATCGGCCGCCGCCACGATGGAACCCGACGGGATGCGGGTCTCCAGGTGGAGCCCGGCATCCATCGCCCGCGGCGCGGCTCCGGCGGCGACCCGCCGACCGACGGCGCACAGGTCCACCGGCTCCACCTGTGGACGCAGGCGGTGTCCGTCGAGCCGGAGGTAGTCGGCGATGTCCTCGGCCAGCCGGCGCAGCAACCGGGCGTTGTCCTGGAGCAGCTCGACCTCCCGGCGCTGGGTCTCGTTGAGCGGACCGGACACCTCGTCGAGCAGCAGCCCGGCGAAGCCCAGCACGTTGCTCAGGGGGTTGCGCAGCTCGTGGGAGGTGACCGCCAGGAAGTTGGCCTTGGCCCGGTCGGCCGCTTCCGCCCGGTC
>RFKJ01000015.1 GCA_003694325.1 Deltaproteobacteria bacterium | reverse complement strand
GTGGCGGGGTCGGCACCTACTACGCGTGGTTCGCGCCGAACTACGCGGCACTCCAGGACGCCCAGGCCGACGCCTCCAGCGTCGACGACGCCGAGGCCGCGCGGCTGATGTCGGTACACGACACCAGCCGGGTGGTGACCCTGGGGCTGTACGGCCTGGGAGCGGCCGCAATCGTGGGAGGGGGTGTCACCCTGTTCCTCGACGACGACGCGCCGCTGCAGCCGTGGTTCGGTGCCGGGAGCGTCGGGATCCGCGGCCGGTTCTGAGCCGCAGGGCGTGCCCATGGACCTGGTGGAGGATCCGCGGGCGGCAGGGGCCCGGGCCGCGGCGGAGGCCGGCCGGTGGGAGCGCGCCGCGACCCTCTGGGAGGCCCTGGCCGGAGACATCCAGGACGAGGACGGGGGCGCCGCCGTCCAGGCGCTGTCCCTGGCCGCGGATGCCTGGCTGCGGGAGGACCGGCCGCTGGCCGCGGTCGGGGCGCTGCGCCGGGCCATGATCGCGGTGGGGAACGGACCGGGCGCGGCGCTGCTGCAGGTCCAGCTCGCTGCCGCGTTGGCCGACGCCGGCCAGCTCGGACCGGCGCTGGAGGCCTGTCGGGCGGTGGTGGAGACGCAGGAGGGGGGAGCCGGGGAACGCGAGCTGGCGCTGGACGTGGCCTGCGGTCTCGCCCTGGAGCGCGGAGAGCTGGCCCTCGCCACCGACCTGGTGGACCGGTTGACGGATCCCCGGGCGCGGGCGTTCCGGGCGGCGACGGTCCTTCGAGTGGTGGGCCGCTCGGCTCGGGCGTCGGCCGCCCTCTCGGTGGCCTTCGACGCGGTCGGTGACCACCCGGCCCTGGGAGGTCTTCGGGCCGCCCTGCTGCACGAAGAAGGGGAGCAGGCGCTGATCAACGGCCAGCCCGACGACGCCCTGGACGCCTTCGCCAGCGCCCGGGCCGGCTGGGCCGAGGTCCGGCGCCGCAGCGGCATGTTCCACGCCATCGCCGGGGAGGTCCGAGCCCGGCTGGCACGAGGCGAACTGCCGCTGACGGCGGAGCTGGACCGTGGCGTGGACTATGCCGGCGATCGCGGGTTGGTGATCCTCGAGACGGACCTGCGGACCACGCGGGCCGCCACGCGGGCCCGGGCCGGCCTGCGAGGGGTCGCCGAGGACCTCGGGCGGGCGGTCGAGCTGGCCGCGCAGTCCGGTGCTGCGCTGGCCGAGGGGCGCGCTCGGCAGCAGCGCATGGTCCTGGGCTGCGCCGAGCCCGGTGACGCCGACGCCGTCGAGCGGCTGCTGGCGGGAACCTGCTGGGCCTGAACCCGGGCCGGGCCGAAGCGCCCGCGGGCGGATCGGCTCGCCCGACGGGCACCGGGTCGTGGGGCGCTCAGTCGCCGTCCTGCCGGGCACGCCGGGCCCGGAGGTAGCCCCAGGCGCTGCGGGCCATGGCCCCGGCCAGGAACAGCGGAGTCACCGCGTCCGGCTCGGTCAGCTCGCCGGCCTGCCACCGGCGCAGGGCCTCGCGACGGCGGATCCGCCCCGAACCGGATCGGGGCAGGGTGCCCGGCGCCAGCAGGACGACCAGCGCGGGATCGAGCCCCGTGTTCTCGATCACGGCCTGGCGGCAGGCCTCGGCCAGTTCGGCCCGTTCCTCGCGGTACTCGACGAACAGCACCAGGCGTTCTCCCCCGTCGGCGGGCTCCCCCACCGCGGCGGCGCAGCCCGCCCGGACCCCCGCAACCTCGTCCACGGCCGACTCGATGTGGTGGGGGGCGTGGGCGGCCCCGTCGAGGTGGATCTGGTCGGTGGCCCGGCCGTGTACGTAGAGATCACCCTCGTGGATGAACCCCAGGTCGCCGGTGTCGAGCCAGCCGTCGTGGATGGGCTGGATGTCGCGGTCGAGGTAGCCCTGCATGAGGCTCGGCCCGGTCGCCCAGACGCGGCCGACGTGGCCGGCGGGGAGGGGGGTCCCGTCGTCGGAGCGGATCTCGACGCCGAACGCCCGGAGCGGGCGGCCGACGCTCACCAGCTCGATGGCGTGCGGATCCTGGGTGGGCGGGGGCTGGCCCACGCCGAGGGGGGTCCGCACTTCGACCGCCCGCCCTCGGGCCAGCGCGCCCCGGTCGAAGCGTCGCGAGTTGAACGCGCGGTTCGGGTCGCCGCAGGTGACCGCCAGCGCCGCTTCGGAGAGGCCGTAGACCGGGGTCAGGGCGAGGGGCGACAACCCGGCGCGCCCGAAGCGGGCGTGGAACCGGCGCAGCACGCCGGGGCTGATCGGCCCGGAGCCGCTCAGGGCCAACCTCCAGCACGACAGGTCGAGCCCGTCCAGCTCGCTGTCCGGGATCCGCTCGACGCACAGGGCATAGGCGAAGTCCGGAACCGCCGACATGGTCGCCCGGGCGCGGCTGATGGCCCGCAGCCAGCGCACCGGGCGCTGCAGGAATGACTCCGGGGGCATCAGGGTGAGGGAGGCGGGGCGGCGCAGCGCGGTGAACAGGCAGCCGATCAGCCCCAGGTTGCGGTGCAGGGGCAGCCAGCTCACGCAGCCGGGGACGAGCGGGGCGCCGTGGTCGTCCGTCGCGTCGACGGGGACGTGGTCGAGGATCGCGTCGACGTTGGCCAGCACCTGGGCGTGGGTGAGCGCCACCGGCTTGGGGACGGCGGTGGTGCCGGCGCTGAACTGGACCAGGGCGATCGCCTCCGGCCGACCCGGCTCGGGAGAGCGGGCCGGGTTGCCCCGGGCCAGGGTCTCGGCGGCCAGGACACCCAGCGGGGGAGCCCATCGCTGCACGGTCCCACCCAGCAGGCGGCGGTTGCGGCTGTCGGCGATGATCGCCGCCGGCTCGACGGCGTCGAGCATCGCCGCGCTGACGGCGTGGTATTCGTCCAGGCGACCGAGCCGGAGCGGCGGCCCCATGGGTACCGGGACCGCTCCGGCGGCCAGGGCCCCGAAGAAGGCGTCGACGAACAGCGGGTCGGTCGGCACGATGATCGCCACCCGGTCCCCGGGGCGGATCCCCTGCCGGCGCAGGGCATCCCCGGACCGAAGGGCGCGGTCGTAGACCCGCGCCCAGGGCAGCGTGGTCGCGCGCTCGCGGCGGTCGAGGAAGCGCAGCCCCACCCGGTGGCTGGAGAGGCGAGCGGCCCGGGCGAGGCTGTCGAACAGCGTCGCCGGGAGCCGTGGGTCCGGCAGCACCGCCCGGCGGGGAATGGTCGGGCGCCGGCGAAGCTGCTCAGGCATCGGCCTGCCTCCCATCGAGACGGCAGTGGATCGGCGAAGGAGACCGGTGGGGGTCGCGCAGCGCGACCATCCAGAACAGCGCTGCGGGTGTCATCGACGCTCCGACCCTTGCCTGCGCAGGTGTAGCCGCTGGATGCCGGCTTGTCAGGGCCGTCGCGGCGGCATGGTCGAGGCATCCCGGCTCGCCAGCCACTGCAGGACCGGGTCGGCGTCGGCGGCCAGGCGCCGACGCAGGGCGCCATCATCGTCCTCCGCGGCCAGCAGCGCCAGGGCCGCGGCCGTCCAGCGCACGCGTGGGCGGGGGTCGGCCAGCGCCGGCAGGAACAGGTCCGGCCCGGTCTCCGGCCGGCCGAACAGGGCGTGGAGGATGGCGATGCGGGCGTCCTCGTCCTCGGTCTCGCCGACCAGCCGGACCCCGCCGCCGTAGAGCGGCAGGTGGGGCAGGCCCTCGTCGTGGGGGCCCAGGGCCAGGGGAGGGTAGCGCTCGGGGTACGGCAGCGCCCCGGCCGGGCCTCGGATGGGACGGCCCTCCCGCCAGGCGGAGAACAGGGTCTCGACCGGGTCCTCGGGCAGCGTGGGGCCGAGCAGCCGCACGGCCTCCGTGGCCCACCCCGTGCGCAGGGCGGGGGCGGCTTCATCGAGTCCCCGTGCCGGCCGCGGGTCGGCGTCGCCGGTCCCGAGGTACGCCGCGCGTCCCAGCGCGGCCCGGAACACGTCCCGGCCTTCGCCGGCGACTCCGGGGTCCTCGTGGTGGGACAGCCCCGCCTCGACCTGGTCCAGCACCTCGGACATCGCCGAGCGGAGCACGGCGGCGCCGGCAGCGGGCGAGGGGAGGTCGACGCGGCGTGATCGCCAGGCCGCGTGGGTCACGCAGCGCCGGGCAAACCAGCCGGCCCGACCGCAGGAAGCGATGGCGGGGCCCAACACTCCCGCCGCGGCAAGCTCCTCCCCCACCCGGAACCGGCACTCGTCCTGCCACGTCCCGGCGGCCAGGCCGTCGCAGATGGTCGACGCCCCGTCGGCGTCGCCACGGCCGGCCAGCCCGGCGGCGGCCTGGATCCAGCAGGTCGTCTGCAGCTCGGCGAAGGGCT
>RFKJ01000131.1 GCA_003694325.1 Deltaproteobacteria bacterium | reverse complement strand
GCCCCCCCATCGGCCGCCCCACCGCCCGAATCGGAACCCTTGTCTCCGCAGCCCGCAGCCACCAGCCATGCGAGCGTCACCGCCCACGCCGTCGCGGTCATCCTACCTCCAGCTCCCGACCCGCCGGGAGTTCTGCGCACAGCCTACCCCGACTGCCGACGAAACGGGCTCGCGTCCCCGCCGCCCCGAACGACGCCCCGAACGACGCCGCGATTGACTTCGATGGCGGGGATCGATACGGTGCCCGCCGCCGCGCAGCCCGAGGATCGTCCCATGCGCACGTCGACCATCGCCCCGTCCCGCCCGCTCCGGGCCTCCCTGGCGATCGCCCTGCTGGCGTCCATCGGCAGCGGCTGCGGCCCCGACTGCTACGACACCTGCAACAAGCTCTACGGCTCCGGCAGCCGCGACGGTGAAGCCTGTGGGTTCACCAGCCCCGGCCAGACCACCTCCGAGCTGCTCGACACCTGCGTCGACACCTGCCAGTCGGCGCTGAACACCCCCGGTGACGTCGGCGACTACGACCCCTACGTCAAGCAGCCGGGTGACGCGGCGATCACCATCGAGACCGATCGCCAGGCCGCCCTGTGGATGGACTGCATCGACGAAACCGCCTGCAACAAGCTCGAAGAAGGCTACTGCGCACCCGTGTGGTAGCCGATGGCCTCCCATTGACTCGCCTCCTCCTCCCCCCGCTGCTCCTCTCGCTTTCGCTGGCCGCCGCCTGCGAACCCACCTGCAAGGCGGCCTGCGACAAGCTCGTCTCGTGCGAGGAGATCGACAGCCCCCGGCAGGCGGTGATCGACTGCCAGACGAGCTGCGAGATCCAGCAGAACCTCTACGAAACCTGGCAGGACCACCAGGCCCGTGACGCGATGGCCGATCTCAAGCACTGCATCGTGTCCGAGGAGTGTGCCGCCATCGACGAAGGCGTCTGCTACGACGCCGACCTCTACATCTGGTGACCGGAACGCGCCGGCCACCCGACGACGGGCGTCGCAAGCGCCTGCTGTTCCTGCACACGGGCGGGACCTTGTCCATGGTCCGCCGGACCGCCCCGGGGCCGCTGGAGCCCGAGCTCTACGATCACTACCTGCTGCCCTACGTCCGGGGCCTCGAGGATCTCGCCCACATCGATGGCCGCGCCATCGCCTCCCTCGACAGCAGCGACATGCGGCCCGACGTGTGGGAGGCCATCGCCAGCCAGGTGGCCCAGGACCTCGGGGACTACGACGGGTTCGTGGTGCTGCACGGCACCGACACCATGTCGTACACCGCCACCGCCCTCAGCCTCATGCTCCAGGGCCTCGACCGCCCGGTCGTCCTCACCGGCAGCCAGCGACCGATCGCCGAGCTGCGCTCCGACGCCCGGGTGAACGTGGTGCACGCGGCGATCTGCGCGCTGCGCGACATCCCCGAGGTGTCCCTGTACTTCGGCGGTGCGCTGTTCCGCGGCAACCGGACCACCAAGGCCAGCATCACCGCCTACGACGCCTTCGCCTCTCCCAACTTCCCCCCGCTGCTACGGGCCGGGGTCGACATCATCCCCGACGCCCCGCCCCTGGTACCGGCGGGCCCCTTCCGACTGGTCCCCGGCTTCGACCAGCGCGTGGCGGCCCTGCACATGATCCCCGGCGCTCCGCCCCGGGGCCTGGAAGCGATGGTCGACATCGGGATGCGGGCGGTGGTGCTGGTCACCTTCGGCGAGGGCAACATCCCGCTGGCCGAGTGGCCGACCGCCATCCGCCGGGCGGTCGACCAGGGCATGGCCGTGGTCATCGTCAGCCAGTGCATGACCGGCAGCGCCCGTCCCGGCCGATACCGGGGCAGCCTCGCGGCGATGGACGCCGGCGCGATCTTCGGCGGCGACCTCACCCGCGAGGCCGCCATCGTCAAGACCATGTGGCTGCTGGGGCAGGGGGTGGAACCGGCGGAGCTGGCCGAGTTCCTCGTCCAGCCGGTGGCGGGGGAATGCACCCCCACGGAGTTCCTGCCGGCCGTCGTGTGACGGCGCGGCTCGGGGCGCCCCCGCCGTCCGGATCGGGCCGCTCCGGATCAGGCCGGAACGATCCGCTGGCCCTGCACGGTCCAGCCGTGGGGCGGGTGCCTGGCGATCTCCTCGGCGTGGCGACCCAGCGACCATCCCCGCTGGTGGAAGGCCTCGGCGATCCGGACCTTCATGCGGTTGCTGTCCTCGTCCGGATCGGCGAGGACCGAGGCGAGCAGGTCGCGGATCTCGTCGTCGGCATCCTGGGCGAGGAGCGCCCCGCAGGCCGCGAAGCGCACGCCCTCGTCGAAATCGCGGAGCGCGGCCTTCACCCCGTCGGGGATCCGCGGGTCGCGGAAATCGGCGAGGTGGATGAGGATCTGGCGCTTCTTCTCCGGCTTGAACGGGTCGTCCTCGGTCTTGAGCATCTCCAGGAGCAGCTCGACCGCCGCCTCAGGCCCCTCGAAGTGCTCCACCAGCCGCAGGGGCTGGGCGAAGGCGTCGTTGATGCGGGCCCACTCCTTGACCGGCTCCACCACGTCCGGCCCCAGCTCGACCAGCAGGCGGTAGACCATCTCCTTTTCGGCGGCGTCCTTCATGCCCTGCTCGTAGCGGACGGAGAACCGGTTGAGGAGCGCCACGATCGCATCGTGGCTGCCATTCTCGGCCAGCCAGTGGGCGCTCATCTCCCGGTCCTCCGCCTGGGCGTTGAGGTTGACCATGCGCCGGGCGTGTCGCTTGAGCTGGGCGTCCTCGCCACCGAACATGAAGTCGAAGAAGCCCATGGTCCCGTCCTCCGAGAGAAGCGGCGCTAGCTAATCGCCACACGGCCGGCGGCAAGGCCGGGACACCCCGGTCCACGCGCCGAGCCACAGGTCGGCCGCCGCCGGCGACGTTCCGACGCCGACCCCGGCGCCCACGAGCAGCCGGCCCCGGTGCTCGACGGACAGGCGCAGGCCGGTGCGCCCCGGGTTCCGCGAGGTGGCGACGGCGCCGCCGGCGCGGAGTTCGACATCCAGGGCTCCCCACCGGCGGCCGGCCACCAGCCACAGCAGCGGCAGGTCGTCCTGGGCTCCATCGAGCAGGGGATTGCCGGTGATGCCCAGGCCACCCGTTCCGACGAGCCAGACGCCCCCCTCGTCGAACCCCAGGGAGACGAGCAGGTCGACGTCCGCCTCGCCGGTGTCGGCCGTGTCCGGAACGCCGGGGAGCAGCGGCAGCGAGGCCCGCCAGCCGAAGCGGAGCGTGATCGGCCGACGATCCGGGTCAACGAGCAGGATCGAGCTGGTCCACCGCACCCGCCCGGGTTCCGGGACGCTGCGGCCCACCGTCGTCCAGCTTGCGCCGCCCTGCCAGGTGATCCCGAGATCGACCCGGTCCGCGGGCCGCCAGCGGGCGTCGACGGCCCCGACGAGCAACTCGCGGGGCGCAGCCCGAAACAGCGGGACCTCCCCACGCTT
>RFKJ01000130.1 GCA_003694325.1 Deltaproteobacteria bacterium | reverse complement strand
GGCGACTACGACGGCGACGGCGACCTCGACCTGCTCGTCGTGGCCGGGCGCCTGGCTCCCGGCCTGCTGCGCGGCTTCACCCGCATCTACCGCAACGACAGCGGCACGTTCTCCGCCGTCGACCCCGGCCTCCCCGACCTCGCCCCCGCCCTCGCCCGCTGGATCGACCTCGACCTCGACGGCGACCTCGACCTGTTCCTGTCCACCAACGTCCTGTCGCCGGAGGACGTCCGGGGGCTGTACGCCCTGCGCCCCGACGGGCGGGACCGGGTGCTGCTCCAGGGCGGCCGGGGCGTGTTCGAGAACGTCGCGGTGGACGTCGGGCTCACCGCGCGGGACCCGAGCTTCAACAGCACCCTGTTCGACTACGACAACGACGGGGACGTGGACCTGTACCAGTCCACCATGATCGGCCTGAACCACGTGTGGCGCAACGAGCTGGTGGAGACCGGCACCCTCGCCTTCACCGACGTCACCCGCGAGGTCAGCCCGTGGGAGGGGAACCGCATGGCGGACCCGGTGGTGAAGTCGTTCAGCACCGCGGCGGGCGACCTGAACAACGACGGCTGGGAGGACCTGGTGGTGTTCCACCGGGGGCCGGCGCGGGACAAGCACCCCATGGCCCAGCACCTGGTGTGGCTGAACCTCGGCGGGGAGCGGTTCGTGGAGGTCGGCGTGCTCACCGGCCTGTCCGACCGGTGGGAGGTGTGCAACGGCGTGGGGCGCGGCGTCATGGGCAGCCAGATCCAGGACGTCGACCTCGACGGGTTCATCGACGTGTTCATCGGCAACGGCTCCCCCGACGGCGGCTGCCGCAACGAGCTGTACCTGTTCGACCACCTCGAGCCCCTCGACGTGGACGGCTGGGGCCAGGTGATGGTGCCGGTGTACCGCGACGTGTCCGAGTGGATCGACCTCCCGGTGGACGGCGCGGACACCGTGCCCTACCCGTACCGGACCCACGGGGCGTGCTTCGCCGACTACGACGACGACGGCCGGCCCGAGCTGGCCTGGGTCAACGGCGGTCCCGGCGCTTCGGGGGACTGGGTGCGCGAGCCCAACCGCTACTTCGACGTGCTGCCGCCGCGGGGCTGGCACTTCGTCACCATCCGCCCCCACGGCGACGGGGTGGCGGTGCCGGTCGAGCCCTACGGCGCCCGGGTCCGCGCCACCGTCCGCCGCAGCCGGGACGGCGCAACGTGGGAGGTCGTCCGCACCCTGTACGGCGGGTCGGGCTTCGTGGCCCACAACGGCCCGGACCTGTTCATCGGCCTGCGCGACGCCGACGAGATCGTGGAGCTGGAGATCACCTGGCCCGACGGGCGGGTGGACCCCATCGACGCCGACCTCGACACCCGGGTGGACGTGTACCGCTGATCCGGGGATAGGGTGGGTCATGCGCCCGATCCTCGTCGCCGCACTCGCGCTCGGGTGCCACGCCGAACCCGACCCCCGGCACCGGCGGCGGCCGGCGAGCCCCACCGCGCCCACCGGCACCGCCACCGACAGCGGGACGCCGGTGGACACCGGCTCCGCCACCTCCGACGTGGTCGACTGCGCCGAGATCCCCGACCCGCCCTTCACCCCGGTCCAGCTCGACGCCCCGCGCGCCTACAACGACGTGGTGCTCGACGAGGGCGGCGCGCTGATCGGCCACGACGACACCACCGGCGCCTTCCTCGCCGCCACCGACCCGTCCACGGCATCGGTCCTCGCGCCGTTCGCCGACACCGTGTACAAGCTCGGGCGCCTGCCCGACGGGGACCTGGTCGCCACCACCGCCACCTCCGGGCTGGTCCGGATCGCGCCGTCGGGCTCCATCAGCACCGTGGTACCCGGCCTGCGGGCCTACGGCCTCGCGGTCCACCCGTCCGGCGCGGTGTTCGCCGCCACCAACTACACCGCCGGCACCGACGGGATCGTGCGGATCGACCCCGCCACCGGCGACTGGGAGCTGGTGGAGCCCCTGCCCGCCACCCCGCGGGACATCGCGTTCGGCCCGGGTTTCGGCACGCTGTACATCGGCACCACCGACGGCGGCGCGGTGCTCGCGCTGCGGCTCGACGCCCAGGGCGAACCCACCGGGCCCGCCGCGCACCTCCTGGACGTTCCCGCCGCGTGGCACGACACGGTGGAGGTGGACGCCTGCGGCAACCTGTACGTGGGCTCGGTGTTCTCCACGTCGATCTTCCGCGTGCGCGCCGCCGACGGGTCGGTGCAGGAGGTCCTCGACTGGCCGCCGGGCTTCAACGGCCCCTACGGGCACGGTCTGCAGTGGGGCGAGGGGCCGTGGAGCGACCGCTCGATCTTCGTGGCCCACCCCTACGTCGGCTCGCGGGTGACCGAGTGGGCGATCGGGGTGCCCGGCGCGCGCTGGCCCGGGACCGCGCTCGGCGCCGCGGAGCTGTAGGCCCGCCGGCTACGGCGCCGCCTCCACCGGGATCTCCCATGACCCGCCCCGCTCGGACTCGATGCGCACCGAGGGCGGGATGCCGGGGCCGTCGGGGAGGACGACCCGCCACGCCCGGGCCGCCGCGTCGTAGTCGAGACGCTGGTTCATCGGCTGCACCCACAGGCCGGTGCGGCCGCCGTAGTTGGACTGCGCGCGCACGGTGAGCGTGCCGGCCGCGACGTCGTGCACCGCCTGGGCCTCGACCAGGGCCTCCGCCACGAGACCTGTGTCCTCGTCCACCAGGTAGAACCGGTTCGCGGGGAGCTGCATCACCTGCTGCACCCGCCCCGACGGCCACAGGATCTCGACGTTGGCGCCGGGGCTGTCGCCGAGCCCGAAGTGCTGGGTGAGGTCGGACTGGCTGTGGGCGCTGTCGCCCCCGCTGACCGTGCGCATCTGCCGCACCACGCCGTTGTCGAGCCGGATCAGCGCCCCGATGGCGCTGCGGTTGCTCTCGGTGCCGAGCAGGCGCAGCGCGATCCAGTTC
>RFKJ01000129.1 GCA_003694325.1 Deltaproteobacteria bacterium | reverse complement strand
TCGTGGGCCCGGTCCGAAACTTCGACGGCCGGGCCGGGGCTCGCCCGGTCAGCCCCTGGATGGGGACGCGCTGCCGTCCGGGGGCCCCTCGCCGTCGGCCACCGCACCGCTGCGAGCGGCTTCGACGCGGGCGGCCAGCTCAGCCAGCTCGGTGTCGTCGGGCCAGGCGCCGCGGAACCGGGCCAGCTTGGCTTCGGCCAGGGACAGCAGCCCGTTGTCGAGGAGGCGCTCGATGATGATGGCCGCTTCCATGCTGGTGGCCGGCAGCGGGCCGTTCATCGCCTGTTCGAGGCGCTGGACCTCGGCGTCGGCGGTGCCGGTCTGCCGCAGGCGCTCGATGGCGGCTTCGGCCAGGGACCGGCGACCTTGCTGGATCGCCTCTCGGGCGAGCGCCGCCAGGGCCGTCGGGCTGCCGCTTGCCCGCTGCAGCGCTTCGCGCTCGATCTCCCGCTGTTTCTCGCCGTCTTCGATCCACGCTCGCTTGACCATCCGCCGGGGCCGATCCTCCTCCATGGTCTGCATCAGCCGCGGCAGCATCAGCGCGAGCGCGCCGAAGGCGACGGCCGGCAGGACCCAGGTCGGCACACCCAGGGACGCCAGGAGCATCATCAGGCCCTTTGCCATGCCACCCAGTCCACGCATCCGGCCTCCTACGGCGCGGGGAGCGGCCGTCCGCTGCGCATCCCGTCCGCCTCTGCCCGGCCTCATAGCACGGGGCCCGGCCCTCCCGCACCCGGTGGTTCGCCGGCCGACCCGGCCGCGGTTAGTCGGGCGCGACTCTCAGGAGCGCACCATGAGTGACGCGACCGGCGGCTCGGATGGATCGGGTGGCGGAACCAGCAGCGGCTGGGATTTTCCGGGTTGGGGCGTCTCCCGGAAGCTGACCGACATCCGCCCCAAGCCGGTGAACCCCCACCCGCATGATCGCCTGGGCCAGCTTGCATCCACGGCGATCTGCGGGAACGACATCACGTCGAGCTGCCTGTACGTGTCGGCCCTCTGCGCGGCCCAGGCCGGACGCTACGCCCCCATCGTGCTGGCCATCGTCGCCGCGGTGCTGTTCCTGTTTCGGAAGGTGTACGCCGAGGTGGGCAGCGCCCTGCCGCTCAACGGCGGCACCTACACGGTGCTGCTCAACACGACCAACAAGCGGGTGGCCGCCGCCGCCGCCTGCCTGACCCTGCTGTCCTACGTGGCGACGGCGGTCATCAGCGCCGGCGAGGCGATGCACTATGCGCACAACCTCATCGAGGCGCTACCCGTCTTCTGGGCGACCATCGGGCTGCTCGGCCTGTTCGCGGTGCTGACCATCATCGGGCTGACCGAGTCGGCGGTCGTGGCCATCGGCATCTTCGTCTTCCACCTCACGACGTTGACCGTGCTGGCGGCCAGCTCGTCGTTCACCGTGCTGCGCGATCCCTCCCTGCTGTCGATGAACTGGGCCACCCCGGCCCCCGGCGGCTTCGGTCGAGCGCTGTTCTTCGGGTTTGCCGCGGCCATGCTGGGGATCAGCGGGTTCGAGTCCTCGGCCAACTTCATCGAGGAGCAGAAGCCCGGGGTCTTCCCCAAGACCCTCCGCAACATGTGGGTGGCGGTCGCCATCTTCAACCCGCTGCTCAGCCTCCTGTCTCTCGGGCTGCTGCCCCTGGCCGAGATCCAGGAGGTTCCGCCGGACCTGCTGGCCCGGATGGGGGAGCGATCCCTGGGCGACGTGCTGCGCTTCTGGGTGAGCCTGGATGCCGTCCTGGTGCTCTCCGGCGCGGTGCTGACCTCGTTCGTCGGCGTGGTGGGGCTCATGCGCCGGATGTCGCTGGACCGCTGCCTGCCGCAGTTCCTCCTCAAGGAGAACCGGTGGCGTGGCACGAACCACTGGATCGTGCTCGTGTTCTTCGGCGTCTGCGTGAGCATCCTGGCGGTGACCGCTGGCGACGTCGAGCGGCTCGCCGGCGTCTACACCCTGTCGTTCCTGTCCGTCATGGCGCTGTTCGCCGTGGGCAACATGATGCTCAAGGTCAAGCGGGGACGGCTCCCCCGGGCGGTGAAGGCGTCGTGGCCCACCGTCCTGGTGGCCTTCCTCGCGGTGCTGGTCGGGCTGGCGGGCAACGTCGCCATGAGCCCGGCCAACGTCGAGGTCTTCACCGTCTACTTCGCCATCACCGCCGGGGTGGTGGCGCTGATGTTCCTCCGGGTCCAGATCATGCGGGTGGTGCTCTACACCTCCGAGGCCATGCTGGAGAGGGTGAAGGAGATCAACGACGCCATCTCCCGCACCGTGACCGAGTACATCCGCCGGATCAACGAGCGGCCTTGCGTCTACTTCACCCGGGGCGACAACCCGGCCATGCTCAACCGGGCCGCGCTGTACGTGCTGGAGAACGAGCAGACCAACCGGCTCACGGTGGTGCACGTCTACGAGAAGGAGGAGGACATCCCGCCGCGACTCGCCGAGCACCTCCAGGAGATCGACCACCTCTACCCCGAGCTGCGGATCGACTTCCTGGCGGTGAAGGGGAAGTTCACCCCGGGCCTGGTGGCCGCGCTGTCCGAGGAACTGGGGGTGCCGACGAACTACATGTTCATCGGTACGCCGGGGGACCGGTTCACCCACCGCATCGAGGAGCTGGGCGGGGTGCGCCTCATCCTGTGAGCCGCCGGTGCGGTGGCATCAATCGGTGACGGCGTCGATGACGTAGCCCATCAGGATGTCGCCAGCGTCGAAATCCGACGGGTCGTAGTCGGAGGTGTTGGTCGTGACGACCATCACGATGTCGTAGTCGGGCACGACGTAGACGAGCTGGCCGCCATAGCCCCAGGCGATGGGGATGGTCATCTCGAGGGGCTCCCACAGCCACCACAGGTACCCGTAGCCATACTCCAGGCCGGCGTCCTGGTGGTGTTGGAAGCTGGCGTCGACCCAGTCCGCCGGGACGACCTGCTCGCCATCCCAGACCCCGCCGTCGAGCATGGCCTGGCCGAACCGGGCCAGCTCGCGGGGGGTCAGGTACACGTTGAACCCGGCGCTGAACCACCCCTGCGGGTCCCGTCCCCAGTGCTCGGCCTCGATGGACAGCGAGTTGAGCAGGTGATCGTGGGCATAGTCGCAGTAGCTGACCCCGGCGGCGGCGGCCAGGGCCGCCCCCAGCAGGTGGGTCGAACCGGTGCTGTACTCGAACCAGGTGCCCGGTGCGTGGTCGAGGGGTTGGGCGAGGTAGGCCGCCAGCCAGTCATCGGAATCCTGCAGTTCGTACTCGGTCTCGTCCTCCACCCACCGCAGCCCCGAGGTCATCGTCAGCAGGTGCTCGACGGTGATCGACTGCTTGTCGGCACCGAGGCCGGCGAACAGGTCGGGGAGCAGCTCGGCGACGGGCTGGTCGAGCCCCGACAGCACGCCTTCGTCGATGGCGACGCCGGTCAGTGCTCCGAGGATGCTCTTGGAGGCCGAGTGCACGTTGTTCGACGCGGTGGCGTCGGCACCGTTGAAGTAGTGTTCGGCCACGATGCTGCCGTGCCGCAGGACCAGGAAGCTCCAGGTGATGGGCAGGCCCCCGAGCTTCTCGGCGGCGGCGTCGAGCCGCCGGCCATCCATCCCCATCTCCCCGGGGGTGGCGGTGGGCAGGATGTCGTCGGGCTCATCGGTGTAGGTGGGGTTGTCTTCGTAGAAGTCGGTGACCGTGGCCGGGTCGGGGGAGATGGACTCGCAGAAGGCCGACACGGTGACGGTCGCCCCGCCGTCCCCGGCACCCCCGTCATGCGCGGGCGGACCGGAGTCGCCCTCCTTGTCACCGCAGGCCACCAGGCCGAGAACCAGGAACAGACCGGCAACGGACACGGGAACCTCCCACCCGGGCGAGGGCGCCAGTCTACCGCAGGGGCCCGGCCGGTGCGCGACAGACCGCCGCGGAGCCGGTCAGCGCGACCCGGCGGGGGAGCGGGGCAGGTCCCAGGTCACTCCGAGGCCCAGGAGGAGGGGGAGCGGCACGCCGGTGGTGCCGTCGCTGGCGTAGGGCAGGGACAGGCCGGCGAAGGCCTGGAGGCGCCAGGCTTCACCCCCGACGCGCGCCAGGGCGAGAAGCTCGGCGGTGGTCAGCCACCCGGTGCCCGTCTCGTCACTGTCCGCGTCGTGCCACAGCAGCTCGGTGACCGACCGCAGCTCCAGCCCGACCGCGGAGATGTCTCCCTCCCATCCCAGCTCGGCGCTGGCGGCCCCCTGGGCCAGGAGGCCGGAGAGGTGGGTCTCGCTGGTGGTGTCGCCGGTGGTCGAGGAGTGGATGGTGACGGTGTGCGAGGACTCCCCGTAGCCCCCGCCGGCGTCGGCCCACAGCGCCAGGCGCAGGCCCTCGGGCCAGGCGCGGAACCACCCGGCGCCGACCCGGGCCACCCCGTAGGGGCCGGTGTTGCCGTCGGCCTGGATGTCGGCCCGCAGGCCGAACTCGTCGGAGGCCGCCCAGGCGGCCGCGACCTGTCCGCCCTGCAGCGCGACGGTGCCGGAGACGTGGAGGTCGCCGGCCTGCTCCAGCATCGGGGAGTGCACCGGGTGGGGCCGGTACATGGGGGCACAGCTCAAGACGAGCAGCAGCATGCCCCCATTGTAGCCATCACTTGCCCGCGGGGCGGACCAGCTCGACGTTGATGTCGAGCTTCACGATGTCGTCGACCACGAGACCGCCGCCGTCGAGGGTGTCGCTCCACGACACGCCGAAGTCCTGGCGGTTGAGGCTGCCGGTCACCTCGGCGCCGACCCGCTCATTGCCCCACGGGTCGATGATCGGCTGGCCGAGACCCTCGACGTGGAGCACGATGGGGCGGGTCACCCCGTGGAGGGTCAGGTCGCCGGTGACGTCCAGTTCCCCGTCGCCGACCTGCTTCACCGCGGTGCTCTTGAAGGTCATGGTCGGGTACTTCTCGACGTCGAAGAAGTCCGGGCTCTTGAGGTGGGCATCCCGCTTGGGTTCGTGCGTGTCGACGCTGTCCATCTGCACGGTGACGGTGGCGGACAGGGCGGTCGGGTTGGCGGGGTCGTACTCGACGGTGCCTTCGACCTCGTGGAACCGGCCCTCCACGTAGCTGACCATCATGTGCTTGACCTTGAAGCCCACGGTGGTGTGCTTGGGGTCGATCTGCCAGGTCGATGCGGCGGCGGTCGCCGGAAGCGACAGGGCGCCGAGGAGGAGGATGCTGCGGGTCATGGTTGCTTCCTGTGGAGCGAGGAACGGCATCGTGGCGAATGCCCGGCGCCATTGGTTGCGGGTGGGACCGGCCGCGCCGGGCAGGCCGTCGTGACCCCCGATCCATAGGGGCACCGTGTGCCCGGGTCAATGCTGCCGGGCGTGGTTGATTGGACGCATTGTGGAACGGTGCGGCCAGTTCCTTGAGTCAGGACCAATCATTGCACCAATCGGGTGCCTCCGACCGTGCTCATCGCTCGGCGGCCTCGTCCTCGGCCGGCGCGCCCCACAGCAGCCGGCGGGGATCCTCCGTCGGCGCGGCGTCATCCTTGTCGGCCCCGTCCTCCTGGGCCCCGTCCTCCTGGGCCCCGTCGTCCTGGGCCCCGTCGTCCTGGGCCCCGTCCTCCTGGGCCCCGGGACGCCGGAACAGCCAGCGGATCCCCACGGTCCGGGGGTCCCAGGCGACGAGGTCGCTGGCGGCGGTGACGTTGCGACCGACCGGCCGGGTATCGGGGGGGACGGGGTGGTCGGCACAGGGCGACTCGTGGCCCTGCAGGTCGTAGATGGAGATGCGGGCGTCGTCGTAGACCGGGGGGCCGAGCTGGTCGGCCAGCTCGCGCCGCAGCTTGCGGGCCCGGGTGCGGAGCGCGTTGTCGAGCATGCTGCGCGAGTCGCTGCGCACCACCAGGGCGTCCTCCTGGAGGACGACGTAGCGG
>RFKJ01000128.1 GCA_003694325.1 Deltaproteobacteria bacterium | reverse complement strand
GACCGGGCTCACCGCCCGCAACTCCGCCCGGGCCGCTGCGGTGGCAGGATCATCGGGGACCGGCTCCTCGACCAGCACCGCGACCGCATCTCCCCGGTTCAGGGCGGCCACCAGCTCGTCCCGCCGCCGCGCCAGCTCCGCCCCGGCCACGCACAGCAACCGCGGCAGGCCCGGGTCCTCCTCGCGCACCACCTCGCCGCCGACCAGGTCGCGCAGCAGGTCGCGGTGGTCTCCGGGCCCGCGGCCGACCAGGCGCACCCGCCGCCCGGCCAGGGCCGCCCGGATCCACGCCTCCGGCGGCTGGGGCCAGCAGCCGCCGGGCATCGGTGGCCACCCCAGGGCGAGCCGGACCAGCTCCGCGGCCCGGGCCAGGACCGCCAGCGCCCCGCCCGACGGCGCCGCCGACCACTCGCTCCGCGCCGGGTCCACCGCCGCCGCCAGGGGCCAGGTGTCCAGCCAGGCCGCCATCAGGGCCGGGGCGAGGTCGAAGCGTCCCTGCTCCAGCGCCTGGCCGAGTCGCCCCTGCAGGCTCCTCCGCAGGGGCCCCTCCACCGTTCCCCGGGACAGGAGCTGGTCCCGCAGCAGCGCGCCGAGGTCCAGCCGCCCCGACCGTTCCGCGACCCCCCGTGGCGGAAACGGCCCCAGGGGCAGCAGCTCGATCTCGTCGGTCACCGGTGCCTCCTTGTCCGACGAGCGCCTCCTCCCGGAGGTATCGGCGCACCCACCTGGGGGCCGGCCCCGCCAGCACCGGCATCCCACACCGGTTCCCCGACGAGGTCAAGCCCAGCCACCGGTTCGGCCGGCAGGCTCGATAAAGGCGGCGGCCCCGCCCCCCAGGGTCGGTCGACGGGTCAGTCGCAGGTGGCGACGCCGGCGTAGGAGACCTCGACGCGGTCCCCCTCGCCCGGGATGTTGCCGCTGAACACCACCGCGTTGATGGTCGCATCGTAGCTCCAGCCGTTGGCCCGGTTGGAGTCGTTGACCTTGACCGTGATGGTGTCGACGATGGGCTCGCGCGACAGCTCGTAGGTGTCCTGGAACACGCTGGCCTCGGCGAGATCGGCGAGGTTGGCCGAGGTCGCCCAGTTGCTGCAGATGTCCAGGAAGACCCCGCCGGTGGCGTTGACCACGTCGGCGTAGCCGGTGCCCGGGTCGGCGCAGGACGACGTGCCCACCGGGCCGGCGATGGCCGACATCCGCACGTTGGCCGCCGACCCCTTCTTGGCGATGATCTGGTCGAGGTAGGACGACCAGCTCCCCGGCGACTGCTCGGGCTCGTCGCTGACGAAGATCATGTGCAGCATGGCGTCTTCGCGCAGGAAGGTGGTGTTGCACTCGCCCGGGTCGGTCTTTTCGACCGCGTGGGTCCCCACGGTGAGCAGCGCCTCGGTGTAGTCGCCCCCGCCCTCCTTGACGGCCGACTGGAAGATCGACTGGTAGCCGCTGGTGGTGCGCTTGAGGATGCCGGAGTTGCTGCAGCCGTCGTCGTCGTTGACGACCATGATCTGCCAGTCGGTGGTGTAGCCGTCCAGCGAGCTGATGAAGGTGGAGAAGTTGTTGGCCAGCCGGGCCTGGTCGTCGCCCATCGAGCAGCTCTGGTCCACCAGGAACATGATGTCCGAAGGCGGGTCGACCGGGATCTCCCAAATGTCGGTGTACTCCCCGGCGTAGGCGCCATCCCCCACGATGCGGCCCTCCCGGACCCCCGCGGGCTCGTTGCTCTCGACCACCAGCGAGCCGCTGTAGGCGATGGCGTCGATCGGCGCGAAGTCGAGCCGCACCTGCGCCTCCTCGCCGGGGGCCAGCGTCAGGGGCAGCGACAGCCCCTGGATCTCCGAGAACACCCCCGCATCGTCCCCCTCGTAGTGCAGGTCGGTGATCACGAGGTCATCGGTGCCGACGTTGCTCAGGTAGACGTCCAGTTCATCGTCACAGCCGACCCAGGTCTCGCCGAAGTCGACGGGGTCCGGCTGGATGAGCAGCTCCGGCACGGCCCCTTCCCCGGTCAGCTCCACCAGAGCCTGGGGCGTGTCGGGATCGTTGCTGGTGATCACCGACTGGCCCATCTGCTGGTAGGCGCCCAGCGGGGAGAAGGCGACTTCGATGTCCTGGCTGGCGCCGGGCGGCAGCGTGAAGTGCGTCGGGTCCGACAGGATGGTGAAGCTGCCGGCGTCGCCCATCATCTCGATGCCGTCGACGACGAGGTCGATCCCGCCCACGCTGGTGATGGTGAAGCTGCGGACGATGGGTTCGTCGTCCTGCCCCAAGGTCCCGAAGTCGACGAAGGTGGGGCTCACCTCGATGGCCGGCGCCGACGGATCTCCGTCGCCTCCCGCGGCGGTGAAGCTGTGGTCGCTGCATCCGGCGGCGGCAAGGAGCAACGGGAACAGGGCCGACCGCGGCCGGGCCAGTGGGGAGCGGACGTGCATCGTCGGTGCCTCCGGGCGATTCCCGCTTGAGTACAGCAAGAATCATACCGGAGGAGACCGGTGGGTGGCGCCGCGAGGACGGCGATCGCGGCGG
>RFKJ01000127.1 GCA_003694325.1 Deltaproteobacteria bacterium | reverse complement strand
GTGGGGTTGTAGGGCGCCCCCCCCCACCCGGCCACGCCCCGGAGCCCTTGCGCCCGATCTGCACCCCCTCCCGGGCCGCGGTCGATTACAGCGGCCCCATGTCCTCTGCCCCCGTCGTCCAGACCCGGGACCTCTGTCGGCGTTTCGGCCGGCGGTGGGCCCTGGCGCGGGTCGACCTGGTGGTGGAGGAGGGGGAGCGGATCCTGCTGCTCGGCGCCAACGGCAGCGGCAAGAGCACGCTGCTGAACATCCTGGCCACCCTGATGCCGGCGACGCGGGGACAGCTCCGGCTGTTCGGGATGGATCCGTCGCGCCGGCGGGCCGACATCCGCCGCCGGGTGGGCATCGTGCGGCACGCCCATGGGCTCTACGAGGACCTGTCGGCCCGCGACAACCTGGTGTTCCGGTCGCGGATCACCGGTGCGGGCCGGGTCGACGTCGCCGCCCTGCTGGCCCGGGTGGGGCTGGACGATCGACCCGAACCCCTCCGCACCTACAGCGCCGGCATGCGCAAGCGGCTGCAGCTCGCCGCCCTGGAGGTGGAGGCCCCCGACCTCGTCCTCCTCGACGAGCCCTACGCCGCGCTGGACCCGGCCGGCTGCGCCGACGTGTCGGCGTTCATCCGCAGCCGCCGCGGGACGGTCATCATCGCCAGCCACCAGGTGCAGCGGGCCGCCGCCGTCTGCACCCGGGCGGTGCTGCTGGACCAGGGGCTGCTGCGGTGGACGGGTCCGGCCGACCGGGCATGGGAGGCCTGGCGCAAGGTCCAGGAGGAATCCGCCCGGACCGACGTGGGGGCCGCGTGAACGTCGGCCGGGCGGTGGTGGCGCTGGTCGCCAAGGACCTGCTGGTGGAGTGGCGGGCCCGGGCCCAGCTCGTCGCCCTGCTGGGCTTCTCGGTGGTCGTGCTCCTGCTGTTCAGCTTCGCCGTGGGCCCCGACAGCACGCTGCTCGCCCGGCACGCCGGCGGCTACCTGTGGCTGGCGCTGCTGCTGGCCAGCACCCTGCTGCTGGCCCGCTCCCTGCAGGTCGAGACCGAGACCGGGGCGCTCGAAGCGCTGCTGCTGGCCCCGGTCCCGGCGCCGGCCATCTTCTACGGCAAGGCCCTGGCCAACACCGGCCTGCTGGTGCTGGTCGCCGGCGTGGCCCTGCCCGTCGACCTCGCCATCACCGGGGCCGCCGTGACCGGGGGCCTGCTGCCCCTGGCCGGGGTGGTGCTGCTGGGAGCCGCGGGCATCTCGGCCCCGGGGACCTTCTACGCGGCGCTCACCGCCCGGGTGGCCGGCCGCCAGATCCTCCTGCCGCTGCTGCTGTTCCCGCTCATCGTGCCCGCCCTGCTGGCGGCGGTGAAGGCGACGAGCCTGCTGATGGAGGGCGACCCCATGGGCCAGCTCGGAAGCTGGATGGTGCTGCTGCTGTGCTTCGACCTCATCTACTGGAGCCTCTGCGGCGTGCTGTTCGAGCGCGTCGTCGAGACCTGAGAGCCACCCGTGACCACCGCCTCGCCCCTCGCCCTCCCGCCGGTTGGCGCCCCGCCGGTCGCCGCCCCGCCGGTCGCCGTGCCGCACCGGCCGGAGGTGCCGCCCTGCGCGGCCGTCGTTAGGGACCCCGACCCTCCCCGGAACCGGTCGTGACCTCCCGCAGCTACACCGTCGCGCTGGCATTCACCCTGCTGGGCGTCGCCATCACGGCCATCGGCCATGCCATCGGGCTGTTCGTGGCCCCTGCCGAAGCGATGATGGGCGACGTCGGCCGGATCCTCTACGTCCACGTGCCCACCGCCTGGAACGCCATGCTGGTGTTCCTGTTCGGCTTCGGGGCGGCCGTCGCCTCGCTGTGGACGGGCCGACGCCGGTGGGATGCCTGGACCACGGCCGCCGTCGAGGTCGGGACCGTCCTGACGCTGCTGCTGCTGGTGCAGGGCAGCCTGTGGGCCAAGCCGACCTGGGGCGTGTACTGGACCTGGGATCCGCGCCTGACCACTTCGGCGGTGCTGGGCGCGGCCTTCGGGGTGGTGCTCCTGCTGCGCCGGCTCATCGATCAGCCGGCCCGCCGCCAGGTGGCCACCGCGGTGGCCACCATCGTCGCCTTCGTCGACGTCCCCATCGTCTACATGAGCGTGCGGTGGTGGAACTCGCTGCACCAGACCCAGTCCACCCCCAAGACCATCGACAAGATGATGGCGGTGCCCCTGTGGGTGTCGGCGGTGGGCATCCTGGTGCTGTCCATCGGCCTGGTCATCGCCCGGTGGCGGACGGAGACGGCGCGCCTGGCCGCCGAGGAGCGGGCCCCCGACCTGCCCGACGCGCCGGCCCCCCTCCACCTCGACCAGGAGTCGCGATG
Source organism: Deltaproteobacteria bacterium (assembly GCA_003694325.1). Taxonomy (GTDB): domain Bacteria; phylum Myxococcota_A; class UBA796; order UBA796; family UBA2385; genus J125. Next base: position 6,348 of record RFKJ01000127.1, on the reverse strand, counting down.
ACCCGGCGGAGCGCGCCATGACCGGCATGATCCAGGGAGGGTGGGGCTACGTGGTCGCCGTGTACGGCATCTCGTGGGCGGTCCTGCTGGGCTATGCCCTGGTGGCGCTGCGAGGCAGTCGACCGGCGGCGCTTTCCGCCCTCGACCCGGGCACGGACCCGAACGCCGGGAGTGATGCATGACCCCGCAAGCCAAGCGCCGCGCGTTCCTCGTCGCCGCCCTCCTCGTCGCCGGCTCGGCGCTGGCGGTGATCTCGGCCGGAGGCATCGGCGACAACCTCGTGTACTACTGGACCCCCTCCCAGGTCCACGAAAACGCCGACAAGGCGGTGGGCGCCACCATCCGGCTGGGCGGCGTGGTCCAGGAGGGCTCCGTGGACTGGCGGCCGGACAGCCAGTCGCTGACCTTCACCGTGGGCGACGGGGCCCACGACACCGAGCACACCCTGGTCGTCCACGCGAAGTCGGCACCGCCGCAGATGTTCCGCGAAGGCATCGGCGTGGTGGTCGAGGGCACCCTGACCGCCGACGGCAGCTTCCGGGCCGACAAGGTCATGGTCAAGCACTCCAACGAGTACCGGGCGCCCACGGACGGTGGTGACGTCAAGGACCTCTACGCCACCGTGGAAGAGCTGTGATCTCGATGCTCGGCCGCTCGGCCGTCCTGGTCGCCCTCGCCGCCTGCGCCGTCGGCGCCGTCGCCGGCATCTACGGAGGCGCTCGGCGCAGCGCCGAGGCCGAACGCTGGGCGCGGGCCATGGCCTGGACCTTCTTCTTCGCCATCACCGTCGCCATCGGGTTGATGGAGTACGCGCTGCTGACCCACGACTTCAGCGTCAGCTACGTCGCCAAGGTCGGCAGCCGGGCATCCCCCACCTGGGTGACCATCGTCAGCCTGTGGTCCAGCCTGGAGGGGTCCATCCTGCTGTGGGCCTTCGTGCAGGGCCTGTACACGGCGGGGCTGGCCTGGTTCACCCGCCGGCGCTTCCCGGACCACAGCAGCTACGCCCTGGGCTTCACCATGGCGGTCGGGGTGTTCTTCTGCTTCCTGGTCGCCGGCATCGCCAACCCGTTCACCCCCATGGACCCGGTGCCGGCGGATGGGCCCGGGCCCAACCCGCTGCTGCAGAACCACATCCTGATGGTCATCCACCCGCCCAGCCTCTACCTCGGCTACGTCGGGATGTCGGTGCCCTTCGCCATGGGCGTCGCCGCCCTGCTGCGGGGCAGCATCCCACCGGGGTGGAGCCGCGCGTTGCGGACCGCGGCGCTGGTGCCCTTCGGCTTCCTGACCGCCGGCATCATCCTCGGCGGCTGGTGGAGCTACGAGGTGCTGGGGTGGGGCGGCTACTGGGCCTGGGACCCGGTGGAGAACGCCAGCTTCCTGCCGTGGCTGACGGTCACCGCCTTCCTGCACTCCGCCATGCTCATGGAGCGGAAGGAGCAGCTCAAGGGCTGGACCCTGACCCTGCTCATGGCCAGCTTCCTGCTGACCATCCTGGGCACCTTCATGACGCGCTCCGGGGTCTTCAACTCGGTGCACAGCTTCACCCAGACCCCCATCGGCCCCGTGTTCCTCGGGTTCCTGGCCCTCTGCCTGGTGTTCTCGGTGATCCTGCTGGCCGCCCGGGTGGACGTGCTGAGCGCGCCGGAGGAGGGCCTGTCCGGGCCGGCGTCGCGGGACACCTGGTTTCTCGCCCAGAACCTCGCGTTCACCGCCTTCACCTTCACGGTGCTGCTGGGCACGACCTGGCCGCTGGTCAACGAGGCGCTGACCGGCGAGAAGATCAGCGTCGGGGAGCCCTACTTCGACCGGTGGGGGGTGCCGCTGGGCCTGCTCATCGTGTTCCTGATGGGGGTGGGGCCGGCCCTTCCCTGGGGACGGGCGACCCCGCAGGCCATCGTCCGGCGGTTCGTGGTCCCGGCGGTGGCCGGCCTGGTCACCGTGGCCGGCGCCTGGGCGGCCGGCCTCCACCAGCCCTGGCCGGTGGCGACCTTCGGGGTGTCGGCCTTCGCCCTGGTGGTGACCCTCCAGGAGCTGGTGGCGCCGGGGCTGGCCCGGTGGCGCAGCCGGGGGGGCAACCCGGTGGTGGCGGTGCTGACCGGGATGGTGCGGGCCCGCCGCCGCACCGGTGGCTACATCGTCCACCTGGGGGTCATCATCGTCGCGGTGGCGGTCGCCGCCAGCTCGGGGTGGCGCAACCAGAAGGAGTTCACCCTCGTGGAGGGGCAGTCGCTGGAACACGGCGGCTACACGCTCACCTACCTGGGCGCCGAGACCGTGCAGAAGTCCAACCGGACCGAGGAGCAGGCCCGGTTCCACGTGGCCCGGGGGGACCGGTCGCTGGGTGAGCTGCACCCGGCCATGAACCACTACGGCCGGATGCCCAACCCGATCCCGACGCCGGCGGTCCGCTCGGTGCCGGCCGAGGACCTGTACCTGTCGCTGGTGTCGGTGGATCCCGCCGCCGGCACGGTGTCGGTGCAGGTCATCATCGAGCCGCTCATCTGGTGGATCTGGGTCGGCGGCGGGGTGATGGCGCTGGGCACGATCATCGCGGTGTGGCCGTCCCGCCGGCGCCTGTCGGCGGTGGCCGGTCGGCCGGCCACGGGGCGGGCTGCGGAACCGTCGACGAACCCGGTGCCGACATCGACGGAGGCGGCCCGGTGAACTGGAAGGTGCTGCTGGCGGGCGCCATCATCGTGGTGCCGCTGATCGTGGTGCTGGCCCTGGGGTTCGGCAAGGATCCCCACGCGCTCCCGGTGACCATGGAGCACAAGCCGGCGCCGGCGTTCTCCCTGGATGCCATGGACGGCGAGGGGCACTTCGACCTCGCCGAGCTGAAGGGCCGCCCGGTGGTGCTCAACTTCTACGCGAGCTGGTGCGTCCCCTGCGCCCAGGAGCACCCCTGGCTGGTGCAGGTGTCCAGGACCTATATCCCCAAGGGAGTCGTCTTCCTCGGCGTCCTCTACAACGACGAGCCGGCGAAGGGACGCGGCTTCCTCGCCCGCTACGGCAAGAACTACCCCACCCTCCTCGACCCGGGGGGCCGGGTCGCCATCGACTACGGCGTCGCGGGGGTGCCCGAGACCTACGTCATCGATCGGGAGGGGATGATCGTCCGCAAGTTCGTCGGCCCGGTCACGCCGGACGAGTTCCTGGCCGTGCTGGAGGCCGTGCTGTGAACACGCTGTTGCTCGGGGTGCTGCTGTTCGGGGCGGCCGGAGAGGCGCGTGCCGACGAGGGCGCGGCGTCGGCTGCGGCGTCGGCCGAGGAGCCGTCTGCGGCGTCGGCCGAGGAGCCGTCTGCGGAGCCGGCCGAGGAGCCGTCTGCGGCGGGGGACGAGGCCGCCCCGGTGGGACTGGACGAGCCGCCGGCGGGGCCGCCGCCGCCCACGGAAGCCGAGATCGATCGGCTCACCGAGGAGATCTCCAAGGGGCTGCGCTGCCCGGTGTGCCAGGGGCTGTCGGTGGCCGATTCCCCGGCCGATGGGGCCCGGGCGATGAAGCACCGGGTCCGCGAGCTGGTGTCCCTGGGCTACGACCGCCAGCAGATCGAGGACTACTTCGTCGATCGCTACGGCGTGTGGATCCTGCTGGCGCCGCCCGAGAAGGGCCGCCACTGGCTGGTCTACCTCGCGCCGGTCGGTTTCCTGCTGGCCGGTGTCGGCGGGATCTGGTTCCTGGTCCGAACCCGGGCCGAGGAGGAGCTGGACGAAGCGCCGCCTGCCGACCCCGGCGCGACGTCGTCCGCCGATCCCCTGGAGCCCTATCGCCAGCGGATCCTGGCAGAGCTGGGCCTGTCGGGCCCGGGAGGCCGGTCGTGAGCTGGGATGTCTGGGGACCGCCCCTCGTCGTGGTGCTGACCGGCCTGGTGGCCGGCCTGCTGGTGGCCCTGCGGTCCCGACCCCGGGACGCGGCGCCGGGCCCGTCGGGCGGCCTGTCGGTCGAGGACCTGCTGGCCCGCAAGGAGAGCCTGGTCGAACAGCTCCGGTCGCTGGAGGCCGACCGCGACAAGATGGAGCCGGCCGAGTTCGAAGCCCGGTGGCGACACACCCTGGACCGGGCGGCCGAGGCGCTGCGGGACCTGGAGGCGGCGCGCGCCGCCGCCGAGCGGGTCGCCCCCCCGGCGGCCGCCGAGGCCGGCGATGGCCCCCCCGAGCCGTCCGCCGCACCGGCGCCGCCCCCTTCCGGCGGCGGGGCCATGGCCCGGCGGGTCGGATGGACGGCGGCGGTGGTGGTCTTCTTCGTGCTGCTCGGGGTGACGCTGACGAAGTCCACCTCCTCGCGGCCCGAGGGGGGCAGCATGACCGGTGGCCCGACCATGGGCGGGTCGAGCGAGTCGTCGTCGGTGATCGCCGAGGCCGAGGCCCGCCTCGCCGCGGATCCCACCGATGTCGACGCCGCGGCGATCCTCGCCCACGACGCCATCCGCCAGGGGCGGCTCGACGCCGGGATGCAGTACGTCGATGCCGGGCGCAAGGTGGCGCCCGACGACCCGCGGATCCAGTCGAGCCTCGCCGCCTTGATGATCGCCATCGGCTACCTCGACCGCGCCGAGGCCACCCTCGACCAGGCCCAGGCCGCCGATCCCGACCTGCCGACGGCCTGGCTGTGGCGCGGGGTGCTGGCCATGCAGCGCCAGGATCCGGACGCCGCCCGGGCCGCCTTCGAGAAGGTGCTGGAGCTGTCCACCGACGCCACCGACCGACGGCTCGCGGCCAGCCTGCTGCACGAGCTGTCGGCTCCCCCCCCGGCGGTACGGGTGACCGGCACGGTGACCCTGGCCGACGGGGTGACCGTGCCGCCGGACGCCCTGGTGTTCATCACCGCCCGCTCGTCGCAGGTACCGGCGGGACCGCCGCTGGCGGCGCTGCGCAGGTCGGCGGCGGAGCTGCCCCTGGAGTTCACCCTCTCCGACAGCGACATGGTCATGGGCGGCGGCACCTGGCCCGACACGGTGTGGCTGCAGGCCCGGGTGGACCTGGATGGCAACGCCATGACCCGGGAGGAGGGCGCCCCGGAGACGGAGGTCGTCGGGCCGATCACCGCCGACAGCGGGCCGGTGACCCTCACCCTGCAGGGATCAGTCGCCCGGCAGTAGTGGCGCCCGTGGGGGGCGGCGCGGCGCGTCGGGTGCGGTGGCCGCGCCGTGCGGGCGCCGTGGGGGTCAGGCGCTACTCGTCGTCCTCGACATCTTCGAGGTCGGCCAGCGCATCCTCGAGGGCTTGTCGGATGGCGGTGAAGCTGTAGCTGTCCTGCACGTCGGCCACCGGCACGCCTTCCTGTTCGCACATCGGGATCAGCACCCGGTCGGCGTCGGCCCCGACGAAGCGGCGCAGCACGATCACCACGTCGATCTCGCCGTCCCGCACCCGCTCGGCGACCTTCTCCAGCGCCCGGGGGTGGTGGTCGTCGACCCAGTCGGCCTTCGCCCACCGGAAGATCTCGTCGAGGCGCCGGCGCGCGGCCTCCGGCACCGGCCCCCCGACGATGACGACGTTGCGGCCCTCGACGTCGCCCTCGTAGGGCCAGTCCTGGGGCAGCGCGGTGTCGGGGTCGGCCAGCTCGGCGTCGGCTTCCTCGTCCCGGGCCATGGTGTCGCGGATCGCCTTGCGGAGGTGCTTGAACCGGGCTTCGGACTTCAGCGCGTCCAGCAACGGGATCGTGGCCGTGACCAGGCGGGGGTCGTCGGGGGGCAGCCCGGCCTCCAGGACGACGGCCACCTGGGCCAGGATCGACTCCTGGTCGACGCCGGCGGCGATGCGGCGGCGCAGCTCGGCCAGGGCCCGCTCGGGACTCAGCACCGAGGGCTCGGGCAGGAAGTCGATGAGGTCGGTCCACCACCGGCGGGCGTCGGCCAGCCAGGTCACGCCGATGGGATGGTGGTGGCGCTGGAGCCCGAAGACGAAGCCGGGCTGCTCGCGCTTGCTGTAGCCGGTCATGGTGGAGAACAGGCGGTCGAGGTCGCCGGTCAACTCCATCGGGATGAGGTCTTCGGCGATCTCGTCCTGGAGGTGGCGGGCTCGGGCCACCACCATGCCCACCAGGCTCTTCTGCACCGGCTTGGGGAAGGTCGCCCACTCGTCGAGGCGGGCGTTGGACGTGCCCGAGGTGAGGCGGGACAGCTCCTCGCGGACCCGCTCCCGGCTGTCCAGCGGGGTGGTCGGCTCGCCGAGCAGGCGCAGCAGCTCGGTGAACCGCTCGGTGTCGAGGTTGCGCATGGCCTCGCGGCGCGCCGACAGGCGGCTGCCGGCGTCGCGGCTGCTGCTGGCATCGCTGCTGCCGGATTCCGCGGCCACGTGGACGACCCGCCGGATGGGGCGGGTGCGGGTGATCACCACCGGCC
>RFKJ01000126.1 GCA_003694325.1 Deltaproteobacteria bacterium | reverse complement strand
CCACGAGCTGGCGCCAGGGGAACACCCGGCGCAGGACCGGGGGCGCGCCCGGTCGCGGGCTGGCAGGGACCGCCGCCGGCAGCGGTCCCTCGACGAGCACCGCCGCCGCGAGCCCCAGCACCAGGGGCACGAAGGGCATGGAACTGGTGAGAAACCGCAGGTGGGCCTGCTCAAACCCGATGGCCCCGTCAAAGGCCGCGGCGAAGGGCGCGACCGTGGCCAGGGCGGCCAGCAGGAGCAGGGGGCGGCGGATCAGCCCCAGGACCGCGATGATCGCGGCCCCCGACAGCACCGGCAGCCACGGCCGGACCTGCAGGTCCACCCGGATCCGCTCGTCGGGGGCCGGCGGCGAGCGGGTCTCGACGACGGTGCGGTACCAGCGCAGGGTGCGGATGGTCCCCGGCAGGTCGGACAGCGGCGTGACGCCCCAGACGAAGCTCGTCTCCGGCTGCCAGCCCGCCCAGCGGGCCACCGACGGATCCCCCCGCTCGCCGAGCATCCGCACCACGTTGGCCTGCACCTCGAGCGGGGCGTGGTCGGGCGTCACCACCGCCGGACCCAGGCGGTAGCTGGCCCACAGCGGCAGCAGGACGACCAGCAGCCGGAGCGGGACCCGCGTCGGCCGGGCCAGCAGGGCGACGCCGGCGACCGCCGGGAACAGGGCCAGGGCCCACACCAGCCCCCGGACGTCCACCAGCAGGGCCAGCCCGACCCCCACGCCCCCCAGCAGCAGCCCCAGCAGGTGACGTTGCCACCGCACCGCCACCGCCACCAGGGCGCAGGAGACGACCAGCAGCCCGGTGATCATCGGGTAGAAGCTCAAGGTCCGGGGGAGCATCGTCAGCGGCGCCACCGCCCCGGCCAGCACCGCGGCCGCCATCCCGGCCAGCCGCCCGTGCAGCGCGCGTCCCCACAGGTAGAGCCCCGCCCCCGTCAGCAGGGCGCCGAGGTAGCTGCCGGCGATCAGCCCATCGATGACCCCCACCCGGCGGCCGGCCAGCACGGCGGGCCAGCCCACCAGCAGCGTCCGGTTGCGGGTCCAGTGCTGGAGCTGCCCCTGGATCCCCGCGGCCATGGTGGAGCAGTGCTCGGGGAAATCGGCCGCCGAGTAGCCGGTCGGGTCGTGAAACAGGGCCAGGCGCCAGCAGCTCGCCGCCAGGACCACCGCTCCGACCGCGGTCAACAGGCCGTCGATCGACCAGGACCAGGGGCGGTCGCCGGCCCGCCAGCCCGGCACCCCCCGCAACGCCAGGGCGACGACCACGAGCGCCGCCGGCGTCAGCAGGATGGTTGGCACCCGAGGTCTCCGCGGCTGGAGAGGAGGCGAGGGACGACGGCTACTCGGACCCCGGGTCCAGGCGCGGGACCGCGCGCCGGCCGCGGGTCGCCGGACCGAAGACCCGGTCGGCCGACGCGGGGCGGGCGAACATGAAGCCCTGCCCGAGAACGAACCCCGCCTCCCGACAGGCGTCGAGCTGCTGCTCGTCCTCGATGCCCTCGCAGACCGGCACGATGCCGAAGTCGTGGACCATGCTGACCAGGGTGCGCACGAGCTGGTCGTGCCGTCCATCCCGCTTGCCCATGCTGCGGGTCCACGCCTTGTCGAACTTCACGTAGGCCGGCGTGGCCTCCACCAGCTCCAGCAGCCGGGCCTGGCCGGCGCCGAAGTCGTCGTAGGCGGTGCGGATCCCGATGCTCGACAGGTCCGCGACGAGCTGGCGGAGCTGGCTGACGTCGGTGACCGCCCGCTCGTGGATCTCCAGCACGAGGTCGATGTCGGGGTAGGCGGCCCGCAGGTCCTCGAGCTGGGCCACCAGCAGCCGGCCCCCCAGCTCATCGGGGTGGCAGTTGAGGAACAGCGTGGCGTGGTCGGTCCGCTCGGCGACGAGCCCGGCGGCGCGAACCCGAAAGAGCTGCGACAGCTCCGCCGCCCGGCCGTAGATCGCTGCGCGGTCGAGCAGCAGGGCCGGTGACTCGGGCAGCCCCTCCATCCGGCCCCGCCCCAGCGCCTCCCACCCGACGACCTCCCGCTCCTCGTCGAGTCGCACGATGGGCTGGTAGTAGGCGACGACCGCCTGGCGGTCGATGAGCTGGGCGATCCGTTGGCGCCCGCCCGCCCGTTGGGGAAGGTCTTCGATGGTCCGATAGACCGTGCGCTCCTCCGAGGAGTCGTCCCGGATGAGGCGCAGGACGAACTCGCTGGTCGCGAAGTGGAGCACGTCGCCGTCGTGGACCGGCTGGGGCTCCCGGACCCGCCGCCGGTTGACGTAGGTGCCGTTGGTGCTGTCGAGGTCGCGCACCCACAGCCGGACCCCGTCGTGGGTCAGCTCGGCGTGCAGCGACGACACCCCCTTGCTGTTGAGGCGAAGCCCCATCCGAGCTCCCCTGCCGATTCGGAAGGGGAAACTCGACACCTGGGTCACGACGAGGCTGTCACTGCCCTCGAGGTAGCCCTCCAGGACCCAACCTGTCTCCGGTGCCGGTTCGCGCTGGCTCATGGCCCCCAGCATGCCCCACCAGCGCTGCCGCGTCCACGACCATCGAGGCCGGGAGTGCTATTCTCCGCCTCCTTCGCGGAGGTTGGCAGATGGCGCAGCTCGTGTTCTACCGGGACGAGGCCCGCCTCGTGGAGTATCGACTGGCCTCGGGGCGCACGTCGATCGGCCGGGCGGACACCTGCGACATCGCCCTGCCCGGCAGCCACATCAGCCGCACCCACTGCATCATCGACGGTGACGGCGACTCGTGGCAGGTCATCGACCGCAGTCGACACGGCATCACCGTCGATGGCGCCCCGGTCCGTCGGGCCGAGCTGCGGGACGGCAGCCGGATCGGCCTGGGCGACTACACCATCGAGGTGCGCCTGGAGCGCCAGGTCGCGGCGCCCACCGACGAGGCCATCCCCGAGCGCAGCCACGAGGTCATCCTCGCCACCGACGACGGTCACCTCCGGGTGGAGGGCGTCTCCTTGGTGGTGATCGAGGGGCCCGACGCCGGTCGCAGCTTCCCGCTGCGATCCCCCCGCCTCTCCGTCGGCGCGCCGCCCAGCGACCTGCGCCTCCGCGATCCGGCCCTCGAACCCGACCACCTCCACCTGCGGGTGGTGCGCGGGCGGGTGATGGTCGCCCCCGGCACCGGCGCGACCTGGCTGGATGGGGCGCGGATCCGCGAGATCACCCCGCTGTACGTCGACGACGAGTTGAGCTTCGGGCAGACCGTGGCCCGCATCCAGCTCGACCAGCGCGACGAGACCCCGGTCGCCGCGCGGTTCGGCGACATGGTGGGCCAGACACCGCAGATGCAGCAGCTCTTCGGCACCCTCCGCCGCTTCGCCGGCCATCACTTCCCGGTCTTGATCACCGGCGAGAGCGGCACCGGCAAGGAGCTGGCCGCCCGCGGCATCCACCAGTGCAGCGCCCGGGCCACCGGCCCGTTCATCCCCCTCAACTGCAGCGCCATCGCCACCGAGCTGTTCGAGAGCGAGCTGTTCGGCCACGAGAAGGGCGCCTTCACCGGCGCCGACCGGCGCAAGGACGGAGCGTTCCACCGGGCCGGCGGCGGCACCCTGTTCCTCGACGAGATCGGCGAGCTGCCCGAGGCCGCCCAGGCCAAGCTGCTGCGGGCCCTCGAGAGCGGCGAGGTCCGGCGGATCGGCGGCACCGAGGTGCAGTACCCCGACGTGCGGGTCATCGCGGCGACCAACCGGGACCTCGTGGAGGAGGCCGCCAGGGGCCGGTTCCGGGAGGATCTCTACTACCGCCTCGCCGTCCTCTCGGTCCGGCTGCCCCCGCTGCGCGACCGCCTCGCCGACCTCGAACCCATCTGCGCCGTGCTGTGCCGCGGCCTGCACCCCGACGCCCGGGTCACCGAGGATGCGCTGGCCCTGCTGCGCCGCCACCGGTGGCCCGGCAACATCCGCGAGCTGCGCAACGTGCTGACCCGGGCCTACGTCATGGCCGGGCCGGTCATCGACGCGCAGGCCCTCAGCTTCCACGACATCGGCCGCCCGGCCCCGCCCCCCCGGGACACCGCCACCCTCCGCGACGCCGAGCGGGCCTACATCCAGCAGGTCCTCGCGCAACACGGCGGCAACCGCTCCGCCGCGGCGCGGGCCCTGGGGATCGCCCGCAGCACGCTGCACTACAAGCTGCAGCGCCTCGGCCTGTCCTGATCCCTCCCGTCCGCCCTGGCCCGACTCCGGAGCGCGCGTGCCCCTGCCTGCCCTGCCCGTCCTGCTGGCCTGTCCGCCGGCGACTCCCAACCCCGCCGTCACGGTGGAGGTCGTCCGCACCGCGATCATGCACGGCGACTGGTCGCAGGTGGTGGATGACGGGACCCGGGGGCCGGTGGACCTGCCGGCGCTGGTCGGCATCATCCACCACCCCGACGCCACCATCCTCGTCGACAGCGGCCTGGGGCTGGAGAGCCGGGCCGGCCGGTACCCCCGCTTCCCCCTCACCCTGCTCGGCGACGTGACCGTGCCCGAGGGCGAGGCCATCGTCGAGCGGCTGCCCGAGCCCCCCGACCTCGTCCTGATGACCCACCTGCACTACGACCACGTCGGGGGCCTGCTGGACCTCCCCGGGGTGACGGTGTGGACCACCGACGAGGACTGGCGCACCTATGGCGGGCTGGCCATCGGGTTCCCCCCGCGCCTCCGGAACGGGGTCGACTGGCGCCCCCAGGACATGGGCGCCGGCCGCGCCACCCAGGTGCTGGGCCGTCCGGCGGTGGACGTGCTGGGGGACGGCAGCATCTGGTACCTGTCCCTCCCCGGCCACACGCCGGGGGCGGCCGCCGTGCTGGTGCGGGCCGAGGACGGCCCCTGGCTGTTCGTCGGCGACACCGCCTGGGTCGACCAGCACCTCGCCGGCGCCCGCCGACCCTGGCTGACCCGGACCATCATCGATGCCCGCATCCGGGAGGAGGCCCGCAGCCTGGACTGGGCCCGGTGGATGAAGGCCGAGTGCCCGGAGCTGCGGGTCATCGCCGGGCACGAGCCGTCGCTCTCGGCGGGCATCGCGTCGACCCCCCGCCCCTGAGGCCCGAGCCGGGCTTCTCACCGCATCGGTCGGTGCCTATAGACAGGCGCACCCCCTACGTCGGAGTCCCCCATGTCGCCTCACTACGCCATCACGGTCGATGTGCCGATGCCCCTGCCGGTCGCCCGCGAGACCGTCGTCTCCCTGCTCGCCGCCGAGGGCTTCGGCGTCCTCACCGAGATCGACGTGCAGGCCACGCTCCACGCCAAGCTGGGCGTCGACACCGAACCCCACGTCATCCTCGGGGCCTGTGCGCCCCAGTTCGCCTGGCAGGCCATCCAGGCCGAGGAGGCCATCGGGGTGCTGCTGCCCTGCAACGTGGTGCTGCGCGAGCTCCGGCCCGGCCACACCCGCGTGTTCCTGACCCGGGTGCCCGCCTTGTTCACCCTGGTCGACAACGAGGCCATGGCCCCCATCGCCGCCGAGGTCGGCGCCCGGATCGAGCGGGTGGCCGAGGAGCTGCGAGGCACCAGCGAAGCCTGATCGCCCGAAGCCTGATCGCCTCGTGCTGCCGCTGGTCCTGCTCGTCGGCTGCCACGGGGGGGTGGAGCCCCCGAGGCGGCCCGACATCGTCCTCATCTCCCTGGACACGACCCGGGCCGACGCCATCGGCGTCTACGGCGACGCCGGGTCCTGGCGGCCCGACATCCCGGCGCGGCAACGGCCGGTTCCGTCGACCCCGCGCGTCGACGCCATCGCCGGGCGGGGGGTCCGCCTGTCGTGGGCGCTG
>RFKJ01000125.1 GCA_003694325.1 Deltaproteobacteria bacterium | reverse complement strand
TCCTGCACCCGCCCGCGGATGACGGCCCGGCCGCCCTCGGCGTCCATGCCGTTGCCGATCACCTGCCGGCTGCCGCTGATGCCGGCGATGGGGTTGCGGATCTCGTGGGCGAGCTGGGCGGCCATGGCGCCGATGCGGGCCAGGCTCTCGGCCTGGTGGGCCCGGGCCTGGGCGTCGAGGACGTCGGTCAGCTCCTCGATGTGGAGCAGCATGTGGGCCAGCTCATGCTCCAGGGGCAGGACCGTGATGCGGAAGTGGCGGCTGGGGGGCCCGCTGAGCTGGACGTGGGGCAGCACCTGCACCCGGTTGGTCGCCCGTGCCGCCTGGATGGTGGTGTCCAGGTCGGCCGCGACGATGAGCTGGGGAGACAGGAAGGCGGTGTAGGGCATCCCGGGCCGGGCCCCTTCGCTGAAGATCCCGCCCGGGCGCCGGGTGGCGCTGGTGACCCGCAGGTCCCGGTCCAGGACGAGGACGTGGACCGGCAGGTGCTCGACGATGATCTGCTCCAGGCTGCGGAGCTGCTGGTCCTCGTGGGCGTCGTGGTAGGCGCCGGTCATCAGGCACAGCTCGAGATCCGTCACCTTGTCGACCGCCGCGCAGGTGGCGCGGGCCTCGTCCGGATCCGCGAGCTGGTGGGCGAGGTCGCAGAGGTCGCTGCGGATCCGGTTCATCGCCGCGAACATGTAGCGTTCGGGCAGCCCGACGCGGACGTGGACGCGGCCGATGTGCTGGCTGCGGCGAGCCCAGGCGTCGTCGTAGGGGCCGGTGAGGAGCGCCAGCAGCCAGCGCTGCATGCTGCCGTGGAGGCGCTGGATCTGTGCCTCGTCCTCGAACACCGCGTGGGCCTCGGGAGCCCGCCGGATCGCCTCGTAGAACCGGGTGGCGATGGCCTCCAGGTGGGGGACGGCCACCTCGCGAAGGCGGGCGAGCCGCTGGACGTCGGCGTCGCCGAAGTCGATCCATTCCTTCAGCTCGGCCAGTTGCTGCACGGGATCTCCGACCGGCCGCGTATATCCCACCAGCGTCGAAAATCGCTCCCAGCGGTCAGCGGCGGGGATCGGCATCGGCGACCTCCGGGGTGGCTGGGGGCAGGAGCCGGGCGATCCGGGCGCGGTCGACGAGGGTTCCGACGCCGATGGCCAGGACGGCCAGCGCCAGCAGGCGCCGGCGGAACAGCGATGCGGCCACGATGCGGCGCAGGCCGGCGGTGGCGACGGCCAGCATGGGGACCGTGCCCAGGCCGAAGGCGACCATCGACAGGGCGCCGACCAGCGGATCGGCGGCGGCGACGGCCAGGGACAGGGCCGCGTAGACGAGCCCGCAGGGCAGCAGGCCCGTCACCAGGCCGAAGGCGTAGCGCGATGGCAGGTCGCCGCGGCGCAGGACGCGGGCGCCGGCCGCCACCAGCCGGGGCGGCACCGGCAGGCGGGGAAGGGGCAGGTCGGCGAGGCTTGCGGCGAACCACAGCAGCATGGCCAGGGCCAGGACGAGTCCGATCTCGGTGGGGAGGGGCAGGGCACCGGAGGTGGCACCGGCCAGGGCGCCCAGCAGCGCGTAGGTGGTCAGCCGACCCGCGGACCAGGCCAGGGTGCCGGCCGGGCGTTGGCCGACCGCCGCGGCGAACCCGCCGCACATCCCGACGCAGTGCGGGCTCCCAGCGAGTCCGGCGAGCGCAGCTCCGGCGATGGTGGCGATGAACGGGGACATCGACCGCTCGGCCGTGCAAGGATCGTTCCTGGCGACGGGCCGGGAAGGCGGCTGCGACAGGTTGCGGGGGTGGGCCAATCCCCACCTGTCGTTGTGGGATATCGCGCATCCCGATCGGGTGAATTCCCGATGTTCGCGATCCGGCGATCTGGCCCTGTTCTTGCAGAGAGCCCCGCCTGACTGACCTGGAGGCATGCTGTGTCCGTAGAACCCGACGCTCACCGCGCACAGCCCCGCGCCGTCGACTACGACGACGCCATCGTCAAGAAGTTCATCGTCGCGACCCTGGTGTTCGGGGTCGTGGGGATGCTGGTCGGGGTGATCCTCGCCCTGCAGCTCGCCTGGTGGCCGGCCAACCTCGGCCTGGAGTACACCACCTTCGGCCGGCTCCGTCCCCTGCATACCAACGCGGTGATCTTCGCCTTCACCGGCAACTTCATCTTCGCCGGCATCTACTACAGCATCCAGCGGCTGCTCAAGACCCGGTTGTTCAGCGATGCGCTGTCGAACATCCACTTCTGGGGGTGGCAGCTCATCATCCTGGCGGCGGCCATCAGCCTGCCGATGGGCCTGACCCAGGGCAAGGAATACGCCGAGCTGATCTGGCCCATCGACATCGCCATCGCGGTGATCTGGGTCGTCTTCGCCATCAACTTCTTCGGCACCATCGCCATCCGCAAGGTCAAGCACCTCTACGTGGCGATCTGGTTCTACATGTCGATGGTGATCACCATCGCCGTCCTGCACATCGTCAACAGCCTGGCCGTCCCGGCCACGCTGACCCGGTCGTACCCCATCTACGCCGGCATGACGGATGCCCTCGTGCAGTGGTGGTACGGCCACAACGCCGTCGGCTTCCTGCTGACGACCCCGATCCTCGGCCTGATGTACTACTTCCTGCCGAAGTCGGTGGAACGCCCGGTGTTCAGCTACCGGCTGTCGATCATCCACTTCTGGGCCCTCATCTTCCTCTACATCTGGGCCGGGCCGCACCACCTGCTGTACTCGGCGCTGCCGGACTGGGCGCAGACCCTGGGGATGGTGTTCAGCGTCATGCTCATCGCTCCCTCCTGGGGCGGGATGCTCAACGGCCTGCTGACCCTGCGGGGTGCCTGGGACCGACTGCGGACCGACCCCATCGTCAAGTTCTGGGCCGTCGCCGTGACCTTCTACGGGATGAGCACCTTCGAAGGGCCGATGATGTCCGTCCGGGCAGTCAACTCGCTGTCGCACTTCACCGACTGGACCATCGGACACGTCCACAGCGGCGCGCTGGGCTGGGTCGGGATGGCGGCCTTCGCCATGACCTACTGGCTGGTTCCGAAGGTCTGGAAGACCGAGCTGTACAGCGTCAAGGCGGCCGGTCTGCACTTCTGGATCGCCACCATCGGCATCGTGCTCTACGTCGTCGCCATGTGGGCGGCGGGCATCACCCAGGGCTTGATGTGGCGGGCCCTCGACGACGGCGGGCAGCTCAAGTACCCGGCCTTCCTCGACACCGTGCTCCAGCTCATGCCGTTCTACTGGATCCGGCTCATCGGCGGCCTGTCCTACCTCACGGGCATGCTGATGTGCTGCTGGAACGTGATCATGACCGTCAAGAACGCGCCGGCCGGTGATGCCGCCGTGCAGCCCGCCGTGGCGAAGTGAAGGAGACTGCCATGAGCAACGACGCCAACCCGAGCTGGCACCGCAAGGCCCTGGAGCATCGAAGCGCCCTGTTCGCCGTCCTGGTGACGGTGGGCATCAGCATCGGCGGGCTGGTCGAGATCGTGCCCATGTACAACATCGAGACCGGCCCCGAGACGCTGGAGGGGGTGGAGCCCTACACCCCGCTGGAGCTGGTGGGCCGGGACATCTACGTCAGCGAGGGCTGCTACAACTGCCACAGTCAGTGGGTGCGGCCCTTCCGCAGCGAGACCCTGCGCTACGGACCGTGGTCCCGGGCAGGGGAATATGCCTACGACCACCCCTTCCAGCTCGGATCGCGGCGCATCGGGCCCGACCTGATGCGGGTCGGCAAGAAGTACCCCGACGCCTGGCACTGGGAGCACATGCGGGACCCCCGCAGCACCTCGCCGGGGTCGATCATGCCGCCGTACCCGTGGCTCTACGAGAAGACCTGGAGCGTCGAGGACGCCCAGGCGTCGATGCGGGCCATGCAGACCCTGGGTGTGCCCTACTCCGACGCCGACATCGAGGGCGCCGGCGAGTCCATGCAGCGGCAGTCGCAGGAGATCGTCGCCAGCCTGGCGAAGGCCGGGGCCAAGGCCCAGGGGGATGAGCAGGTCGTGGCGCTCATCGCCTACCTCCAGCGACTGGGCACCGATGGCCGGGCTGCCATCGAGGCCCAGGAGGCGGCGCAGTGAACCCGGTCATCGAAGCAGCGCGCCAGGCCGCCGAGGGTGGGGAGCTGCTCGCGGCGATGACCATCGTCTTCATTCTCTTCTTCCTGGGGTACGCCGCCTGGGCGTGGTGGCCCTCCAACAAGGCACACATGGACGAGATGGCGCGTGCCCCCCTCGACGATGACGAGGCATGGCGCGCCTCCCGCGGAGGTTCTCGATGAGCGACAACTACGTTCCCGACCAGATCTTGGGGCACGCGGACGAAGCCGACGGGATCGAGGAATATGACAACCGGCTGCCCCGCTGGTGGCTGGGACTGTTCCTGTTCACCGTGGCCTGGTCGCCGGTCTACGCCATCCACTACCACTTCATCGCCCACCGGTCCCAGGCCGCCGAGTACGAGGCGGAGATGGCCGCCGCCGCCGAGCGGTGGCCCCAGATGTCGGCCGAGGACGTGGCGAAGATGGAGGTGACCGAGGATGTCATCGCCGAGGGCAAGGCCATCTACGAAGCCAACTGCGTGGCCTGCCATGGCGCCGACCTGCACGGCGGGATCGGTCCCGACCTGACGGACTCGGAGTGGATCCACGGCGGGACCCGTGACGACATCATCCAGACGGTTACCAACGGTGTGGCGGACAAGGGGATGCCTTCCTGGGGCCCGATCCTGGGCCCGGAGAAGGTCGCCAAGGTCGCCGCATTCGTGCACCAGGCAGGCGGAGGCCAGTAGCGGCCGGGCGCCTCGCCGCCGAGGAGAACGACCATGGCGGTCCTCGAGCAACAGACAGACGGACACCGGGAGTGGGTCTACGCGGCCAGGGTCAAGGGCCGCTTCCAGAAGATCCACCGGTGGTCGGGTTGGATCCTGATGGCATTCCTGGTCGGGGTGCCCTGGATCCACATCCATGGCCGCCCACTGCTGCGCTTCGACCTGCCGGGGCGCCGCCTGTACGCGCTGGGTGCGACCTTCACCCCCCAGGACGCCATCTACATCGTCCTGTTGTTGCTGTTCGCCGCGTTCGGGCTGTTCTTCTTCACCTCCCTCTATGGTCGGATCTGGTGTGGCTACGCCTGTCCCCAGACCGTGTTCCTCGAGGAGATCATCCGGCCCCTGGAGCGATGGATCCAGGGGGACCGCGGCCGGCGGATGGCCCTGGACCGCAAGAAGTTCTCCGGGGAGTGGTGGGCGAAGAAGCTGGCGAGCTGGGCGCTCTACGCCGTCGTCGCCGTGGCCGTCAGCCTGGCCTTCCTCGGCTTCTTCGAGGATCCGCGCCTGTTGTGGACGGGTCGGGCCAGCCGGGGGGCCTACGCCGTCGCGGCCTTCTTCGCCTTCGCCTGGTTCTGGGACTTCGCCTGGTTCCGCGAGCAGTTCTGCAACTACCTGTGCCCCTATGCCCGGTTCCAGGGGGCGCTGACCGACGACCAGAGCCTCAATGTCATGTACCGGGTGCGGCTGGCGGAGCCGCGGGGAACCAAGAAGGAACGCAAGGCCCACCCCGACCAGGACTTCGGGCTGTGCATCGACTGCAAGAAGTGCGTGACGGTCTGCCCGGCGGGCATCGACATCCGGGACGGGTTCCAGCTCGAGTGCATCGCCTGCGGCCGCTGCGTCGACGCCTGCGAGGGGGTGGCCGCCCGGATGAACCTGCCGGAGCCGCTCATCGGCTACACCAGCCTGGCGGCCGAATCCGGCAGGAAGAAGCGGTTCCTCCGGCCCCGGACCCTGGTCTACGGGACGATTCTCAGCGTGTTGGTGGTGGCCTTCGTGGCGCTCATGGGTTCCCGGCACGACCTGGCGGTCACCCTCAACCGGGTCCCCGGCACGCTGTACCAGGTGGACGATGACGGCATGATCCGCAACACCTACTTCCTGGAGGTGACCAACAACCACGGCGCCGGTGACGGGGAGCCGGCGACGGTGGAGGTCGAGGTGGTCGGGTTGGACGGCGCCGAGGTGGTGGCCCCGCCCATCGAGGTGGCGCCGACCCGGTCGGTCAAGGTGCCGGTGGCAATCCGCGTGCCGGCCGACGCGGTCCACTCCCGGACCATTCCCTTCGAACTCGAGGTCCGCACCGACTTCGACCGGGTCTCCGTCCCCGGGACCTTCAAGACGGGCCTGGAGGAGGTGAACTGATGCGGTGGGCGATCGGATTGGGGCTGGTGGCGGCGACCGTGGTGGGCGTCAACCTGTTCTTCCTGTACGTGGCGCTGGAGAACCCCGTGCAGGTCGTCGACAGCTACAAGGCGGTCCCCCGCTGAGCGAGGGACCGATCACCGCCATGGCCCGGCCCGCTTTGACGACGCAGCCGGTCGCCTGCGCCTGGTGCGGCACCGAGGTCGAGGCTCCGCCGGACGCGGCCGACGGTGCAGTCTTCTGCTGCTCGGGCTGCGAGGCGGCCTGGAGCATGGTGCACGAGGCGGGGTTGGATCGGTACTTCGCCCGGCGGGAGACGCCCGCGCCGCGGCCGACGGCGCGTCGCCGGGCGGGGTGGGACCGGATCCCGCGGGTCGAGGCCGCCGGCGGACAGCTCGAGGCGGTGCTCCACGTCGATGGTCTGCGCTGCGCGGCCTGCACCTGGGTCACCGAGAAGGTGCTCGAGGACAGCCCGGGGGTCACCGAGGCCCACGTCAGCTATGGCACCGGCGTGGCCCGGATCCGGTGGGATCCGCGCCAGGGGGACCTGGAGGCTGCCCTGGAGCGGGTCAGCCGGCTGGGGTACCGCCCGCGCGCCGTCGACGCCGAGTCCTCGGG